>CAZEYG010000008.1:0-15132 GCA_964516575.1 uncultured Defluviitaleaceae bacterium | reverse complement strand
GCATAAAATGGTTTCTAAGTTCAGAGTTAAGGATATTTCCGTTTTTAACAAGCTGCCTTCTCGTTAAGCTAAAAAATTGTCGACAAGTATTTTAGGTTTTAGCGTCGCAGACTTTAAACGTTTTGGGCGGATTTATTCCGACAGCAAAATTGCTCCGCCTTAGAGCCCGGCGGAGCAATTTTGGTCGTAAAAACCGATTAATTTGTATTATAGTGAGATGTTAGACAGGCTCTTAAATGCTTCCTTGATCGGCAATTTTCATAAAAAGCTCGGCAATCGCTTTATTATCCATTCTGTTTTCATACAACTTGTCGTAAGTATTAAGAAAGATTGCTTTAAAAACTTTAGTGAAACCTTTATCGTAGGTGAAATTAAACTTGATTTTCTCGGTGTCTTCGTCAAGGTCATAGGTAATCGCCCAAGCATCCTCACAATACCATAAAACTTGGGTGGTAAATACTTGGGAGTAATGTAAAAACACTCTGTATCTGCTGTCTTTAAGGAGCAGTTGGGCAGTTTCTCGAAAGTGCCGTAAATATTGCTCCCTGGTTATTGTAATTATTTTATTTGCCGTTGCCGAAAGCGGATAATTAATAATAGATTTAAACGCTAGACATGCTGTTATTTCGTCCAAGGAATAGTAGAAGCCGCTTGTTTGGTTTGAGGCCGAGTTTTCTATATTAGCACGAAACAAATGATACATATCAAAACACCGCTGCTTAGCTCTATCCGTCAGTTTATTATCATCAAGAATCTCGCTAAATAATTCTTCGCTCATCGTTGTAAAGCTAAGGGTTTTAGCCGAATAATAATATGTCTTATTACTCTTTATAGTGCTTTTCATAATTTCAATTGTTTTATCAAGCTCTATTGGTTTAGTTGAATATAAAAGCGAATTAGAGTCTTGCTTAATGGTTTCAAATATCGCTTCATTAGCCGCAACACACTGCCTGTCTTGAAACGAATAGGAAACCATTTCGCCGTCGTCGTTTGGCAGATGGCAAACAACAGCTAACCTGCCGGGTAAGACGTATAGACTTGTTCCAAAAATCTTCCGAACCGGGTTTGGAAGGTTATATATAGACACCCTGTCGGAAAAAGAAAATTCCAAAAACATTTTATGGGCTTCCATGTTTGTTGTTTCTTCTTGCGTAACATTAAAAATAAACTCAATCGCATGACCGGCGCTTAAAAGGTTTTTCATGTTCTTATGAAACAAATGAAGATAATGCATATCGCAATTTAACCATTCCAAATGGTCGCATGAAAATATCTTTACGGTCACAGGCGAGGCCTGTTTAGCCGCCGCTTGGATTAATGACATAAGCGCCTTTCGCCGCTCTTCAAGCCCAATATACTTAATACAAGCAAAGGACGAGCCGGCGCTCTGATTAAGGCTTAAGCTAACAGGGGCAAGTTGGGGCTCCGTTATTTCTAATATATAGTTTCTAATACATTTTTTTAAATAATCCGTAGTTGGCCGTTTTTTATCCTGAGTTAAATAAACACTCTTAAAAAAATCCTCAAGTAAATCGTTTCCTATTTCTTTGTTTTTCTTTAGAAAATAACTTATTATACTTTCAAAATACGGCATATCTACGGGCGGCTTACGAACACCTGTACGCCATCTGCTTATTGATGTTTGATCAATGTTAATAGCCTTAGACAGCTCCACAGCCGAAATGTTTAATAAGTCCATTAGATGCCCAAGGTTCGAGGGCTGTTTTTTAGGCATACCAATATTCCCCTTTTCTTTAGTAACGCTGTTGGCAAACATAAGATATTTTATTTTAGCTTAATTTTAGTGATTCTGCATTATACCATATTTTTTTTGTTTTGTAAAGTGGCTATTATTAGTTGTTTTTTTGTATAATACTTAACAAATTAAAATTTGCTCTGGCAACTATCGGTTATATAAGTAACCCCTTATATATACCCTAAGCTTTATCAAAAACAGCAAAGGGGTTAACCACCTGCTGACCTTTCCTTTCTATTGCTTTTAATATTTTTATAGTGTAAAATGGTTAATATTACAGCTATAAGTTTAAAACTAAGAAAGAAGGGTGAAAATGAAGCTAGATACTAGATATTTCGGTGAGCTTGAAATAGACGACAACACTATTATAACCTTTATAAACGGAATACCCGGCTTTTCCGAGCTGCGAAGGTTTGTTCTTCTCCACGACGACGCCGAAGGCAACGCTAATTTCTCCTGGCTTCAATGTGTAGATGATACAAGCATAGCTTTTGTCCTTTTAGACTTTTTCAGCATAGACCCCGGTTATAACCCTCTTGTAGACGACGAGCAAACCCAACAGCTTGGAGATATTAGCGAAAACTCCCTTTTGATACTTAATATTGTCAACATCCCCGGGGACGTTAAAGAAATGACAGTTAACCTTAAAGCTCCAGTTATAATTAACACAAAAACCCTTTTAGGCGTTCAGGTTATCGTTAACAACGAGGACTACGCCGTTAAACACAAGGTGTTCGGCGAGCTTTCCAAAACAACCGGAGGTGTTTAGATGCTTGCGCTTACAAGAAAAAAGGGCGAATCAATTGTAATAGGGGATAATGTTGAGGTTGTTGTGCTTTCGGTTAACGGCGATCAGGTTAAGTTAGGTATAATGGCGCCAAAAAACGTGTCTGTCCATAGAAAAGAAATCTACGAGCAGATTCAGGCTGAGAACCTAGAAGCCGCAAAAGGCTTCAGCTTATTTAAAAATATCAGCAGCTTATCGGATTTATCGGAAACAAAGTAAGGAGTTTGATGTTATTTGCAGACTGATTTCTATATCCTCTGCACAACCGCTGCATTCTTAGGCTTTTTTCATACGGCAATTGCGCCGGACCATTATCTGACCTTTGTTGCAGTTGGTAAGGCTAACAGCTGGAGTATAAGAAAAACCCTCCTTGTTACGTTCTTATGCGGTCTTGCTCATGTTACCGCTTCGATTTTAATCGGTTTTATCGGCTTGTTTATTGGCCTTTCGATAAACCGCTTAGAATATTTTGACGGGTTAAGAGGTGGGCTTTCTTCGTATTTGCTTATTATACTAGGCATAGTATATGCTCTTTGGGGTTTTAAAAAGCTGTATACAGGCAAACACCATACCCATTTAGAGGCCGATAAGGCCGGTAAGTTAAAAGGCCTTGCTTCCTTTTGGGCGCTTTTTTTGATATTTGCTTTTGGCCCTTGTGAGGTATTAATACCTCTTTTGCTTTATCCGGCGGCTAAGCTGGGTTTGCTGCCTTCTTTAGTTATTGCCGGAGTGTTTATGGCCGCTACTATAGCTACTATGCTGGTCGCTACGGCTATAGCCGTAAAAGGGCTTAGCTTTGTTGATACTTCACGGTTTGAAAAATACGGCCATGTTATTGCCGGCTCAACAATAGCCCTTTCGGGTATATTAGTTAAGGTTTTGCATTAAGTTTTGCATTTATACGATTAATCAAGGGGGATAATTATGTCCGTCAGGGGACCAAAAACCATAATGCTTATGGTTGATAACGAATTCGGCGTTTTAACAAGAATTACTGCGCTTTTGCGGCGGGAAGGCTTTAATATAGCAAGCCTTGCCGTATCCGTAACAACAAAGCCGGAGATTTCAAGAATGATTATCTCTGTTGAGTGTATTGATACTGCTATGCCTAAAATAATAGAGCGGCTTAATAAATTAAGCTGTGTTGAAACCGCAACAGTTATTTCCGGCGATTTTCACCTTGGTGAGGAGCTGGATATTGTTTTTTCAAAGCTATCAGAAAACGAAAAGGGGGGCTTCTAAATGCCGGATACTAAAACACCCCGGGATTTTTTTATTCTTGCTATTAACCCCGGCTCAACCTCTACCAAAGCCGCTATTTATAAAAACGATGAGGTTATCCTTGAGTCGACCGTTAGGCATACCCGCTCTGAGCTGGACTCATGCGGCAATATTATCGGCCAAAAGAATATACGCCTTAAATTCATAGATGAGCTTTTAAGCCGAAGTGAGATAAAGGACATAACCCTTAGCGCTATTGTAGGCCGGGGTGGCCTTGTTGAACCTATAGACAGCGGCGTTTATATTATAAACGAACATATGCTTAAAGATTTGACAAACTCTACTGCCTCTGTTCATGCGTCGGCTTTGGGTGGGATTATTGCCTACGAGCTTGGCTGCAGAATGAATATTCCGGCTTATGTTGTAGACCCTATAGTCGTTGACGAGTTGGATCAATACGCTAAGCTGACAGGTTTCCCGGGTATTGAGCGGCGAAGCGTTTTCCATGCGCTTAACCAAAAGGCGATAGCTAGGCGGGCAGCGCTGGATTTAGGCTCACCATACGAAAACTGCCGGCTTATAGTGGCGCATATGGGCGGCGGGATAACCGTCGGCGCCCATCGTTACGGCCGGGTTATTGACGTTAATGACGCCTTAGCCGGGGAAGGTGCCTTTACCCCTGAGCGCACAGGCGCAATACCTATTCTCCCGCTTATAGAGTTGTGTTTTTCAGGAGCTTATACTCAATCGGAGCTTACTGATTTTGTTACAAAAAAAGGCGGCATGACCGCTTATATCGGGACAAACGACCTGCAAAAATGTGAAAAGCTGATTAAGGAAGGGGACGAATACGCCGCTCTTGTTCTTGAATCAATGGCCTATCAGGTTTCAAAGGACATCGGGGCAATGTCTGCCGTTTTGGAAGGCCGGGTTGATGCGATTATTTTAACCGGCGGCCTTGCTTATTCAACCCGCTTTACCGGCGCAATAAAACAACGTGTTGGGCTTATCGCCCCGGTTAAAACATACCCCGGCGAAGACGAGCTCCTTGCTCTTGCCAGCGGGGCGTTAAGGGTGCTTCAAGGCAAGGAACGGGCAGTTGAGTATTGATACGTGGAAATGCAAAAAACCGCACAGATGTGCGGTTTTAGACTGGCGACAACTAAGTCTTTTAGGTTTTAGCGTCGCAGACTTTAATAAGTACTCGACCTAACCGCACAGATGTGCGGTTTTTTAAATGTTTAACTTCTCGTCAAATGCTCCAACATTTCTTTTTTTATGCTGTTTAATCCTTCAAAGCTGTTGCCTGTGATTCTGTTGTCTATTAAGGCAATAACTGCCCGGCAAAGAAGGTTGTTTGTTATAACGTTTTCCTCTAAAACACCTAGGTTTTCTTTTTCATGGCGCTCTAGGCTGGTTATACGTTTTGAAAGCCCTATAGCCGGCTTTATAACCCTGATAATAACAATAGCGGCGCTTCCTATAATGGAAACGCCGCCTGCTAACGCCAATAACGTCTTAATCATAATAACAAATTCATCCATGTGTGGGATCCTCCGCTGTCTATTTGTTAAGCTCAAATACCGTCTTTTCGATTAAGACGTTTAGCTCATCGTCTTTTAACATAATACCTTTGTTCTTTAAAAAATTGTGGACTGCCCGCTTTTTTGTTTGACCCATGCCGCTTTCATTAAATATCTGCTCATAAGCGCAAACAGCAAAACAAACCCATTTCTGAACATAATCCGCCTGTTCGTCCGTTAACCTCCTTTTAACAAGAGGTATTATTATACAGCTCATAATTAATATTACCCCGGAAAATATAAACTGCATTATATCATTTGTATTCAAAAAATCGCTTCCTTTCGGCTTTTGTAAGATAAATATACAGCTACGGCTTCATTCCTTCCAGCGCTTTTGCCGCGTTAATAATCAGCTTATCAAGATAGTTCAGCTTGCCGTAGTTTTCCATCCAGTAATCAGGGCTGGAAATAACACCTTTTCTTACTAAAACATCTATAGCGTCCTTTATCTGCAAGGTTGTTTGTACGTTACCTGCGCCCGGCGTTTCTGTTGCGGCCGGTGGCTTAACCTGAGTCGCTTGATAGGTTATAAGTTTTGCAACATTTGCCTTCATGGCTTCCCATTCCGAAGGGTTTTTAACGTAATAAAGCGGGCACATTTTCCCCGTTACGTCGTAATGTCTTATCATATCGGAAAGGGGATCCAGCTTATACCTTTTGCATAAATCGGCGCAAAGCTCTAAAAGAGCGCTATAGGTTTTATCGTTGAACTTTCCGTCTGCTCCGGGATGACAACATTCAATGGATATCGAATAACTGTTGGCAGAGTTTGTGCAGTAAGCAATCTCATTTTCAGGCACACACCTGACTATTTCCCCGTTAAGCCCTACTACATAATGGCTGCTGGCGTAAAGCTCCTTGTCCTTTAGGCTCTCGAAATAGTTTCTGTTGCCTGCAGCTGTGCTGCCCGGATTTCCCACATAATGTACGGCTATTTTTGTGACCTTAGTTAGCTTTGTTTGTGGCCTGCTATAAGGATTTGGGGTTAACAGCATATCTGTTATTTGCATAATATGACCTCCTTGTGTGTTTAGAGTGTTTATGTTTTTTTAAATGATTACACAATAGTCCAGTCGTCCGGATATTCGGCGTAACTTAGAGTAGTGCTCCTGACCGCCCGGTAAACCGTCTCCCCGTCAAGGTAACATTCGCCCAGCTTGTACATTCCGCTTAAACCATTTGGGTTAACCCACGGCTTTGCCCTTGTCTTGTCCGTTGTGTGGCATACCTCAAAAAGAGCCGTGTTGCCGTCGGGTTTCCAGTCGGGGGAATTGGTGCTGTCGTGAGACTGCAAAACTCTGTAGACCTGACCTTCGTGTTTTAACGGCTCACCCTTTATAATATAGTGTTTTGGCCGCCAATGGGGCAGGAGAATTTCGCTTTCAACTATCTCTGTTGGTGTTATAAGCCCCATAACAGCTCTTTCGCGTAAGCTTTCGGCGCCGCTTTTAGCAAACAGCCTTATAGCTTCGCAAACCCGCTCTGTCATATGCTTTCAACCCCTTCCAAAATAGCCAATGAAAGCGACGCAAAAGCGTTTTCAATAGCCGTAAGCCGCTGCTCATAAGACAAAGAAGTAGAAGGTATTATGGCTTTTGAATTATCCTGACTAACCAAAGGCTCTAAACTGCCGTCAGGCGAAACGACGTCTTTTTGGTATATGTCAACGTCGTTTGCGCCTATTGTTAGTATATTATTCTCTTGGCCAAGGGTGACACTGTTTTCGCTTGTACCGCCTAAAACAGGCACACCCTCGTCTAAGCCGCCGGAATAAACCAAAAAACTAACCGGCCTTGTTGTAATCAAATCCCCGCCAAAAACCGATACGGACACAAAGCCACTTTTTAAAACCTCCGCCGGTACGTAACACATATCGTCGGCAAGTTGTGTATTGTATGTACATGAATCCTTAGTAAACCGGGCAGTCTTTTCAATCGTTTCCCATTCGGGTGTTACAAAATTAAATTTTGCCTGCAAATAGTTTTTGCTTCCAGCTACAACGGTGTTTTCGTCCAGCCTCTTGATTGTCTGGTTTTTAACCTCAAATTCAATTATCATAAAACCACCCTAATATCCGAATTTGCTAAGTCTTTCGTTTACAATTGCTTCTACCTGCTCCTTAGTTAGCTTTCCCGCTTCCTTAAGCATGTTAAGCAGATGGATTGTCACCATGTTTTTCATATATAAATCATTGTACTTTTCAAACATTATTCAATCACCCCACTAACCATAAGCCTTGCTTCAAGCTCGGTTATGAGCCATGCAAGCTCCGTATTAGACGGCGTATACGGCATAGAGGCCATAACCTTTTCTGCCGGCTCAGAAAAGACGCCGTTTTCATATTTCTTGCCGATAAGTGACATATCATAACTTTCAAGCCTTATCATATTATCGCTGTCTACTTGGTCGTTAAGATATGAAAGGCCTATACAAACCCCGTTTGCGTCAAGTTGTGCATAATAATATTCCATATATTAACCTTCCTTTCTAATAGAATTCGATTACCTGCCAAAAGAATGCGGCATATAATACGCCGCTAGAACCTAAGCCGGAATCGCCAATAAATTCCATGCTATAATTTTGGGTTATTTTTGTTGTGCTTAAGAAAAATGCCTGGCTATTGTTACGCACACTTACAGCGCCAAGCACAGACGGCGTATCCGAAGATATAAGCAAGATAGATTTTGCCGTGTTAATCGGCGCAATTGTAATTGTTCTTGTAATACTCGGATAATTCACCTCCATAGCCGTGCCAGCAAATCCCCGCTGAATCGACTTTATAAACGGCATGGAAGTAATCGTATCTAGCTTTTTAAGATATGAAAACAGGTTGCCTGTGCCTTCTACCGCTGGGTTTGGCGTTCCTATTAGGGCGTTAAGCGGCGTGGATAAATCGCTGTTTATTGCCTTTTTAATTTCCGCATAACTCAAAATATCAACTCCCTTTAGATGTATTACGGCGGCAATTAAATATATCCTCTTTATAAACCGCCGCAACTTTTAAGTGGATAATTATGAAAAAAGGCTGCTTTTTATCCTATCAATAAGAGTAGGAATGCTGCTGCCAAAGACGCATTCTATGCTGTAGCCGTTTTTCGCCGTCCACTTTTCTGTTACCTCTGAAATTGTGGTGTTAATGGTTATATGGCCGTACTTGACGGTTATAATGTCCCCAAGGCCGTAGTCAAGGCCATATTTCAGGTTTGAAAACGGATTTATCGTACCTTCTAAAGTAAAAACCCGCTTGTGTGCGCTTAACCTTTCGTTTGCAAGCTCTGTCTGTTTTGCCAGCTCGTTGGTTTCGGCTGTTCCGCCGTCGATATAAAGCTCTCGGCGGTTAAGCCCCGATAAATTCCCGTTAACAACAATTGTGTTTTTAATATCTGTTGACGTCCAGCTTTCAATAATTGCAACGTTTTTATGACCGATTGTGCTTTCTGTAAGTCGCTTGTCAAGGATGTTGTCATATTCGGCGGCAAAAATAACCGGTGGGCAAAGGTTTTGCCCCACCGTTCTGTCCTTGCCTTTTAAGACGTCGAATAAAAACCTTTTGCCCTCTAAATCAAAAAGCATCTCAAAACCTAAATCCGTAACCTTCGCTATCCGCTCAACCTCTAAATCCAGCGTTTTCTTTTCGCTTTCAAAGGTTATAGCCGCGCCCCGGTTTTTGTTTGACTGAATAGCTATAACGGGAATTTTTCGGTTAACGTCTGCCGCCGTCCCTAGGTTATAATCAACAAGCGCCTTTATTACGCTTTCTCCGTTTCCGCTCATTGTCCATTTGTCTCTGCCTAAAGTCGGCAAAGCAATCCGATAGCTAAGCAAATATTCCGGCGTGAAGCCTTTAACTTCAATAAACTCCCTGCCGCCGCCCTTTTCGTTTGAATAGGACTCTATATGCTCAATAATCCCCGCCCGGCGGTTATCCAAATAAATAAACCTGCCGTGGCTTAATAGTCCGGCGTTTGGGCTGCTGCCTGTTATTCTCATTTCAAATTCGCCCCAGACTGTCAGTCTCTTTGTAAAAATAAACTCCTCATAATCGTCTATTTCGCCAAGAAACGTGAAATCCGGGGCAAATATTCTTACAGGACGTTTTAAGTTATTAGCCATTAGTTGTAGTCCTCCGTAATGGTGTTGTCCAAAAACGTAGTTGTCTTAGACGTTACAAGCGCCGGGTCGGTAAAGGTTATCGTTTCCTTTATTCTGCCGTCTGATAAAAATTCCGTAACCCGTCCGGCTAAAAGGGTGTTGTTGCCCCTGTTGCGTATTTCCTCGGTAATGTTGCCGTTTGGCTGGAAGGTGGTAGTCAGCCGATAACCTGTCCGACGGGTCCAGTCGTCGAAATCTGTGCTGACGTTAGCAAAGGCCTCTGCCTTAACCTGAGTTATCCATCCCTCGTAACTGTTTTTCCATGCAAGCCAATGGCTGTTTAATTCTTCATACCGTGCATTGTATTGGTTAAATATCTGTGTCAAATCAGGCTGCTCCAAAAACCCCGTAACAATGCCGCAATAAGCCGCTGAAAGCCTTAAATCGGTTATATTCGACTGGAGAATCTCAAAAACCCCGGGGTTAACCCTTACGTCTGCAAGACCAAGCTCCCAAACGGCATTATCCCGCTGTAGGCCGGGAGGAACAGGTGAATCCGCTGGCTCTCCGGTTTTTACCATAGCGCTAATATACCGCCCGGCATGAGCTAGATTAAGCCGTAAAACAATCCTGTCTATTCTCGGTTTTGTAATATGTGACGGTTCAAGAACTAAAACCTTCGGCAGGCTTTTGTTGATATAATAATAACCGTTGATAAACCCTTTCCCCGGCATTACTAAAACCTCCATGCCGGCGTTTTTATTGACCTTTAAATAGTTAGCCCCAAACATTACGCCGTTGCCTATAAACCCGGCGAAATATTCGGCGAACTCGGCGGCGGTATAACGCCTGTCCCCTTCAAAGCTGTTAAAAAAACAGCTCCATTCAGCCATAAATATCCCTCCTAAATACCCAAGTACAGCCGTTTAAAGCTGATTTTTACGTTAGCCGTGTCGTTACCCGTCTCCGCACGAAACTGTATAGTGCTTTTGCCTATAGGAAGCTGAAAAAACGTGCTGTTTAAATCGATATAATGAAAAGCGTTCCTTGTAACGTTTCTGTCGTTAACTATAACAACCGATTTGTTGCCGAAGCTAGTGTTTATAATCATGTTTTCGTCAGACCCTATAGGCGTAAATATTTTAATAAACTCACCTGTCGTCAGGTTCGTAATACAAGGTGTGTTAACCGGCCCGGGAATTTCAATCATAAGCGGCGCTTCTGCGTCGCCGTCGTTGTTAAACACAGCCTGACCCTTTTCTATCTGGCCGAAAACAATATCCGGCGCAAACTCCAGCGTAAACTCAAAAGCCGGCGCAACCTCCATAAGCCGGTAAACCGTCGCTTCCACATCAGAAGCAAAATTCCCCGGCACAAGACACGTAACGTTAAAATACACGATACCGTCCGGAAGCGTATAATCCTGATCCAAAAACACCGGCCCGTCAACTACCTGAACGCCGGGAAACACCTTGCTGTGTGAATCCCCATAGACATAAAGCCTACCTGTGTTAATCGGGTTAAGGGTATTTATTATCCGCCGCCTTAAGACCTCCTCCTCGGAAAGGGAATCCGTCACGATACAGCCGTTTATTGTAATAAGCCGCTCGGAAATCTCTGAAAAAAGCCGTGTCTGGCCGTATTGAAAAGGCGCCTTAACCATCACAGCGTCGCCGCCACTTCCGTCCATGCCCTTTTGGCTTAAAAAGAAAACCGGCCCCTCGTTATCGAAAACAAGACTTGCGCCGGTTGTGTCGTTTATATACATCAACCTAAGCATATTAACCTCCCTTAAAAGCTAAGCCCAAGCCGCCGCATGTTGATTATATCCTTCCGGCGCATCTCGTCTATAGAAACTTCAACAGGGCTGTTGTAGGTTGGGCTGTAAATAATACTTGCGTAACCTTCCGCCCCTTGCTTATTAACAGCCGCCGCAAAAGCCTCATAATCAAAGGCGCTGCTTTTTTCCGGCTCGGAAACGCTTCTTAAAACCCCGGCTACTGCTGTTGTATATCCGGCCGCCGCCGTAGCCGCCGTGCTCATAAGCTCTATGCTTCTGTTGAAGGCCAAAACCTTTTCGCCCCCGGAAAAATCAACAATCTCCGGCATACCGTATTCACCAACTACAGCCAGCCCCCTATCGGCGTTTTCCGTGCCGGTTGCATACCCGCCAATCCCTCCGCTGCCTGTTGCGTTATTAAACTCACGGATACTGGCTTTTAGGCCGTTTAAATAACTTGTAATTTGGTTTTTGGTTGACGTTATGCCCTGTAAAAGGGCGTTGCCGTATTCTGTGCCGATTGTTCCGAACATAACGGTGTAACCTCTTAACATGGAGATTATTTGCTCCATAGACTTTCTGTACGCCGTTTCCCTGACTCTAAGCTCTCTTTGAACAACAGAGGTTTTCTCCGTTTCGTTTAACTTGAAGTTTACGCCGTCGGTTTTGTAGCTACTTGATAGAAAAGCAAAGAAGCTCTTTAAAAATGTTTCCTGTGTTTTGGTTTCTGCCTCAAGAGCCGCCGTCTTTTGGTTGCTTGTGTTTGTAAACTCCTTAAGCTCGGCCGCTAAAGCTGAGCGCTTCTTAGCCGTTATTAAATCAATAACAGATATAGCGTCTTTGTTATACGCTTCACCCAGCTTTTCAACCGAACCTGCCGCCGCCGCCGCTTCCTTGCTGAGTTTTTCAAGATATATAGCCGCCGACGTTATTTTGTTGTAGTCACCTACTGTTCTGCTAAAGGCAGTATAATTGTTATTCAGCGACGCCACCGAGTCACCCACTGCCTTAATCTGATAGGAAAAACCCTTGCCAACTACTGTTTCAATCTGCGAAAGAGCGGTTTTAAAGGACTCGGCCGCCAATTGAGCTGTCTTTCCTTCAACTGCAAACAACTTCATCTCGCCTATGGCGTTTTTTAGGTTTTCCGTATAATCCTTTGTTTCCAAAATCAGGCTGGCGTATACCGTTCCTGCGCTGATAGCCATTTAACCACCCCTTAAAAACTTCTTAAAAATTCAATAAGCCCGCCGTTGTCCTCGTCCTGCCTGGAACGTTTGTCGGCCCAGCTTGGCCTTCTGCCCTGCTCCTTATCTAGCTCATGACTTATATACATACACGCCTCGTCAAAGCAAAAGGCTGTATATGAATCCTCAATACCCATTATCTGGCTTGGCTGCTTTTCAAACTGCCTAGCAACAGCTATCACCCTCATCACCCTGCTCGTACTCACGAAAGGATTCCAGCGCCTTAACGCCGGTTTGGGTATAGTTAAATATCTCAATAAGTTGCATATCGGTTAGCTGTATGCCGTTGTCTAAAAGCTCCTTATGGCTTGGCTCTTGAAGAGCCGCCCCAGCAATAATCAGTAAAAGCTCCGCCGTTTCCTTTATGTTAAGACCCGACGTTTCCTTTAAGCCGCTAAAAAGCATCTCAGCCACGCCCAAAAGGCTGTTGGGTATAACCCCTGCCGCCGCCAACTGTAAAAGTGACGGCCGCTTAAGCCTGGCATAAAACGACTTGTCAGAGGTAAACCCCGTCAGCTTAACAACCTCGCCCCCGGAAACTGACCGAAGCTCATCAAGTGTAGTAATATTTAAATTATCCATTTTATCACCTCGTCTCCTAATACACTATAATAGAACGCCTTGCAGCCGCCTTTAGGCTATTACAGGCAAGCTATCCACCATCTCAATCTTATACGCCGGTTCACCAGCCGACGGCGCTGTTTTGATGATATATTTTGCCGAGAAAAAGCTGTCGTCCTCAAAACCCAGCTCAATAGGTTCTCCCTTGCCGTTTGGTAAAATAAGCCTTGCATACCTAAGCGTCTGGCCGCTTGTGTCTGTCTCTTCCGTATAAATATCTACATCAAAGCTCTCGAGATTCGGCGCCGTACCGGCTGATACCGGCGTATAACTTATAAACCTGCCGTTTTCGTCTTTTTCAACAGTTCCACCTTGTAATAACGCAACAACCTCCGGCAAAAACATGTTGTCTAAAAACTCAACATCCACGCCTTTAATAGTAGAGTCAAATTTCTTTTGTGCCTTTAAAACACCCTTTATAATAAGCTCTGTTTTTTTACCCGCTTCAATAGCCACCTTTGCGTTTGCCTTAGAAGCCGTAGTAAAGGAATATTTCTTGCCGTATTTATCGGTTAAAACAACAAGCGCAACACCAGTTAGCGCCTTTTCTATAACATTATCACTCAAACTAACTCCTCCTTTTGAAAATCTGATATTTAACGCCGCATGTATAAGCCTTAACCTCGTGGTCGACAACAAGCGCCGTCACCTCGTCGCTGCATTTCAGCTCCTTTATTTCCTTAAGGGCCTCTCTGACGCTTTTTACGTAACCAAATACCTCGCTGTAACGCCCGATAGGATAAAACACTATGATGTCGATAATCGAGTATGTAATCTGAAGGTTTGAATAAGGGATGTCGCCCCCTTCTCTTATAACTATATAAGGCTCTTCGCAAAGCCCGTTATGCTGACCGACAGAATATACGTTAAACCCGTTTTCCTTAAGCTGCTTGTAGATATTTTGAAACATAAGACTATAACCCGCTTTCTTTGAAATGTAACCGCTGATTAATCAGTTACTAATGGCCCCTTGCTTTCGTCGGCCTCAAAAAGCACCTTAAACGTCTCCTTACAAGCCTCACGCATTCGCCTAACAACCTCCGTAGCGACTACCGGGAACAAAATCGCATACACCTTTTCATTACAAAGCTCCAGATAAGGCGAATAATACATTCCTCCGATTAACAGATAGTTAAGCTGAGTTCCGTCCATAACAGTATCAAAGAAAATGTTTTCTCTAGCTCGCCCGGTTCTGTCCTTCCAGCTTGCAAGACGTTTTGCCGCTCTGTGAGGCCCTTTCATGGTGTTATACGAAAGCTGCATCAAAATGGCCTCCCAATATAACAAGTGTTTTTCCAAATCCTTATCAACGCCTGATACGTCAATATTCAAAACCATAAGACTCCGCCCTCATAATCGAATAATCAAAATAAATGTCGTTAGTTAAGCCCAAGTCTGTTATCTGATAAGTTTCACCATCCAGCCTTAAATAATCGCCCTCACAAACCAACCGGCTTACGTCGTCTAAGGTGGTCATAAACCGCTCAGCGTATTCGCCCTTAACTGCACCTTTGTCCATATACTCCTTAGGCACACGGGTCAGGTTACTTCTGTAATAATGGCCGGTAATATGAGTAACAAACTCCAGCCCACATTCCTCGCCAAATTCGTTTTTAACAGCCCGGTAAACAACCGCTGTTTGAGGAAACCGTTTAATGGCCTCTTTAACCTGCCGCCTTAACTCCTTAACATTCATAAGCCCCATCCTTCCGGCTCATGTTTCTTGAGCCGCTTTGGCGATAGAGCCTTGCCAGCGAAAGCCAGTATTCCTTGTTACTCGGTATGTCCATCCCCGACGGCAGCCTGATTGAGTTATCAAACGCCTTTCTTATAAGGCAGTTATAACTGGCCTTGTCCAAATCAAAGGAGCTTGCCTCTAAAACATAGACAAGCTCCTCATCGGTAAAGCATGGAAATTGCTCTTCTCGGATATTCAGCTTTAACTTATCAAGCAAAAGCCCAACCTCTGAAACATTATCCAACATACTCACCTCATAATTCTGATTAAATTTTATGCTTAAACTGAACAATCCTAATTTGCTTCG
>CAZEYG010000007.1:0-15718 GCA_964516575.1 uncultured Defluviitaleaceae bacterium | reverse complement strand
GTCTAGTCAGTTGGTAAAATATTTATAATAACGACGTGGGGCGAAAGCCACGTCCCAGCTATAGGCGCCGTTGTGGACGTATGCCCTTCTGGCGTGTTTATCTCAGAGGAATTAATCCAAAAGGACTTAAACCGCCGAAAGCCGGGAACCTCTAAATTTTCAACAAAACGAAAAGAGGACGATTCGGTTAAAATTTTGTCCGGTGTGTTTGAAGGCCGGTCAACCGGCGCTCCAATTTCGCTTATGATTTTTAATAGCGACCAACATTCAGGCGATTACGCCTCTCTTAAAGATATTTACCGTCCCGGTCATGCTGATTATACATTTGACGCCAAATACGGAATAAGAGATTATAGAGGCGGCGGCCGCTCCTCTGGCAGGGAAACAGCCGCACGGGTTGCGGCAGGGGCAATTGCCCGCCAAGTTTTAGCTGCTGTTGGAGTAAGTTTTGATGCATATACAATAAGCATAGGAAGCGTTGAAATAAACAGAGATAACTTTAGTTTGGAAGAACGGTTTAAAAACCCGCTTGTTATGCCTGATGCAAACGCTGCATTGCTGGCTTCGGGTTTGATGGAAAAAAGCATTTCCGAAAATGATTCATTAGGCGGAATAGTTGAATGTGTTATAAGCGGCCTTAAGGCAGGCATAGGAGAGCCGGTCTTTGAAAAGCTGGATGCCTCAATAGCTCAAGCCGTATTTTCTATCGGCGCTGTAAAGGGCGTTGAATTCGGTTCAGGTTTTGGCGCCGCTAAAAGCTCAGGGTTTTATAACAATGACAGCTTTTACTTTGACCAAACCGTTAAAAAGCGGACAAACAACTCCGGAGGAGTCCTTGGCGGCATAAGTGACGGCGACAGCATAGTATTCAGAGCCGCCTTCAAGCCAACACCATCTATTAATAAAATACAGAGCACTATTAACGCCAGCAACGAAAACATTAAATACGAAACCGGCGGTAGACATGACCCTGTTATAGTTCCGAGAGCCGTAGTTGTAGTCGAAACTATGGCCGCAATAACAGTTTTGGATTATATGCTGCAAAATATGTGCTCAAAAATAGAGAATTTCAAGACTTTTTATAATAGCTCAAATTCAAAATAAAAGGAGTAAGCAAATGACAAACTTAAACAGTAAGGTTACAGATTCAGTTAATTTCTTTCAAGGTAACAGCCCCTTTGGGTTAGTTGAAAAATTTGGCTCGCCGCTTTATGTTTACAGCGAAGCCGTTTTGAGAAAGTGCTGCAGGGATATGAAAAACCTTGTTGACTATAAAAACTTCAAAGTTAACTTTTCGGCCAAAGCAAACAGTTGCCTTGGATTATTGCAGATTGTGAAAAGTGAAGGCCTAGACGTGGACGCTATGTCGCCCGGTGAAATCGCCGTTGAGCTTAAAGCAGGCTTTAAACCCGACCAAGTGTTTTATATTTGCAACAACGTATCAGCAGAAGAAATGAAATACGCCATAGACCGAAAAATTATGGTCAGCGTAGATTCCTTATCCCAGCTTGAGTTATACGGCAAAATTAATCCCGGCGGAAAAGTCGCAATCAGGTTTAACCCCGGCGTAGGAGTAGGGCACCACGAAAAGGTTGTAACAGCCGGCAAAAACACAAAATTTGGCGTTAACCCTGAGCTTATTCCCCAGGTTAAGGAAATTTTAAATAAATATAACTTATGCCTTGCAGGCATCAACCAACATTTGGGCTCTTTGTTTATGGACGGTGCTCCGTATGTTAAAGGCTCTCAAAACTTACTGGATATTGCCAAAAATTTTGATAACTTAGAATTTATTGATTTAGGCGGCGGCTTTGGCATACCATATAAAAAGCTGGATGGCCAAAACAGGCTTGAATTAAAGTCCCTTGGTGAGCAGCTTACAAAATATATTAACGACTTTACCTTAAATTATGGCAAGGAGCTTATATTTAAAATCGAACCGGGCAGATATATATCGGCCGAGTGCGGAGTTCTTTTAGGTCAAGTTCATTCAGTTAAATACAACGGCGACAAAAAATATATCGGCACAGATCTTGGCTTTAATGTTTTGGCTCGCCCTGTTATGTATGATTCACACCATGACGTTGAGGTTTATAAAAGCGGTATAGGCTCAACCACGACTGAAACGGTCAGTGTTGTTGGCAATATATGCGAATCCGGTGATATTATAGCTAAAGACAGGGAGCTTCCACAGATTGTTGAGGGTGATGTTTTAGGCGTTCTTGACGCCGGCGCTTACGGCCATGTTATGAGCTCCAACTACAACAACAGGCTTCGTCCTGCTGAAGTTTTGATTAGAGAATCCGGTGAAGCCGTCCTTGTCAGACATCGTGATACTATTGAAGAAATTTTAAATCATTATGTTGAATTATAATAGATTATAAAGGAGAGGTTGTCTTGACACCTGAACAAAGCTATAATTCGCTGGTTGCAAACAAGCTCATAAAAGAGCTTCAAAAAAGAAATATGGAAGGTTATTACTGCCCCACAAAGCAGGACGCTTTAAACAAAGCCCTTGAGCTTATCGGAAAAGACAGCTTAATATCCTGGGGCGGTTCCATGACCTTAAATGAAATAGGCCTTTTAAGCAGATTAAGAGACGGAAGTTATAACGTTTTGGATAGAGATTTGGCTAAAAACCCTGCGGAATGGGAAGACATTACGCTAAAGGCTCTTAGAGCAGATTTTTATTTTATGAGTACAAACGCCATAACTTTGGACGGCAAGCTCATAAACATTGACGGAACCGGCAACAGACTAGCCGCCTTAATTTACGGCCCTAAAAACGTAATAGTAATAGCCGGAACAAACAAAATCGCTAATAACGAAGAAGCGGCTCTTTTAAGGGCAAGAAACACAGCTGCTCCAACTAACTGTATAAGGCTGTCTAGAAAAACGCCTTGTGCAGAAGTTGGCTTTTGCTGTAACTGCTTTGAGGATGATTGTATTTGCAGCCAGATTCTTGTTACAAGGCGTTCAGCTAAAAAAGGGCGTATAAAGGTTATTCTTATCGGTGAAAATGTAGGATACTAATTAATATACTTTTTCATAATATAAGTATTACCAGCCGGATGGAGTGGTTTAAATGAATTTACTCGACATAATAGGCCCGATAATGATTGGGCCTTCCAGCTCGCATACTGCCGGTGTTGTTAGAATTGGTAACGTTGCCGCCAAAATACTTGGCGCAACCCCCGACAACATCGTTGTAAAATTTCACGGCTCCTTTGCTAAAACATACGTCGGCCACGGCAGCGATAAGGCCATTATCGGCGGGCTTATGGGTTTTTCAACTGACGACGAAAAAATACGGGATAGCCTTAAAATAGCAGAAGACGCCGGAATAAACTACAGTTTTCAAACAATTAAGCTGGTTAATGTTCACCCTAATACTGTCGCCTTGGACATATCCGCCAAAGACAAGGGCTCTATTTATATTCAGGCTGAATCCATTGGCGGCGGGAATATTTTAATCCGCAAAATAGACGACGTAACCGTCAGCTTTAGCGGTCTGTATGATGCCATTATTATAAGGCACTTGGATATGCCTGGCGTAATATCAATCGTTACGAACATTCTTGCCGTAGAACGTATTAACGTGGCAAAGATGGAGGTTTACCGTTCCTTTAAAGGAGGTGAGGCAATAATGATAATAGAAACAGACGGATCCCTTGATAAATCCCTTGAAAAAATGCTTGAAGTTTTGCCTCATATTATAAAAGCCACTGTTGTAAGCGCATTATAAAAGTTTATCCGCATTATAATAGTTCATTAAAGAGGAGTTTTTTATGCTAAAGTTTGAAACGATGCATGAAATAATACAAGCGTCTAACGAAAAGGGATGCACCATTTCCGAAATTGCCCTTATGCAAAGTGCTGTTGATCTGGAGAAAAGCGAAGACGAAATAAAAGCAAAAATGTTGGAATCATATAACGTTATGAAAGAAGCTATTCAAAGAGGCCTTGATGAAAACATCAAATCAGGCAGCGGCCTGACAGGCGGCAACGCTTTTCTAGTAAAACAATTTACAGACAACGGAAAAACCATTTCAGGCGATTTCTTAGGCGAGATTTTATATAACGCCCTTGCCGTTTCCGAATACAACGCCTGCATGGGTAAAATAGTAGCCGCTCCAACGGCAGGAAGCTGTGGTATTTTACCGGCCTGCCTTGTTGCTTTGCAAAAAAAACATCACATCTCCGACGATAAAATTGTAATGGGTCTTATAAACGCTTCAACTATTGGTATGGTTATTGCAAAAAGCGCTTCCCTTTCCGGGGCAGAAGGGGGTTGCCAGGCTGAATGCGGCTCTGCCGCTGCTATGGCGGCTTCTGCAATGACAGAAATAATGGGCGGCTCTCCGGCTGCTTGCGGTCATGCTTGCGCCCAAGTGCTTAAGAGCCTTTTGGGGCTCGTTTGCGACCCTGTTGCTGGTTTGGTTGAAGAGCCTTGTGTTATAAGGAATGCTTCCTCTGCCGCTATTGCCGTAGCCGCCGCTGAAATGTCTTTAGCTGGGGTAAAAAGCATTATCCCTGTTGATGAAGTAATAAACGCTATGAAACGAGTAGGTAACGCAATACCCCCAAGCCTTAGGGAGACCTCCGAAGGCGGCCTTGCCACAAGCGAAACAGGCCGGGCTATTAAAGCACGACTTCAGGAAAATAATTAATCCGCTAAAATAGAATACATTATGGAGGGATAATAATGAAAACATTGGTGTTGTTCGGCTCTGCAAGAGAAAACGGCGTTACCAAGCAAATGGTTAACTTGCTTCTTGAAAATCTTGAAGGAGAATCAGAAGTTATTGATAGCTACAGAACAAAATATGCTCCTTGCAAGGATTGCCGCTATTGTTGGCATAAAAGAGGCTGTTCTATTAAAGACGGCATTGAAGAAGTGTACGCTAAGATTGACGCCTGTGATGTTTTAGTGCTTGCCTCTCCTATGTATTTTCATACCGTAACAGGCCCTCTTAAAACTCTCCTTGACAGACTGCAGGTTTACTGGGCGTCTCATGTAAGAAAGGATTATTCTGAAAAAATCCTTAGAAACGCCGTATTTCTAACTGTCGGCGGTGCGCCTTCCTTTGAAAACCAGTTTTTAGGCGGTGAGTTAGTTTATAAAGGTCTATGCCATGATACAAGCTCACGGTCAATGGGCATAATCAGACTGCCTAACAGCGACGTAGATTCTCTTGAAACACGGCCGGACATCAAAAATGAAATTATAACTCTAGCCAAAAAGCTCAACGAAAACAAGGTTGAAAGAGGTTAATACATATGTGCCTTAGAATATCTAATCACCCTATTTTGGATAACGTCAAGGGCAAAGAAGTGAATATAATTGTAGACGGCAAAAACATAACGTGTTATGAGGGTGAACCTATTGCCGCCGCTCTTTTAGCAAATAACATAAATGTTTTTAGATACACGGAAAAACGCAAGGAACCCCGAAGCCTTTTTTGCGGCATCGGCCAGTGTAACGACTGTGTTGTGACTGTTAACAATACTCCAAACATCCGCTCTTGTGTAACGCTTGTTGAGGACGGCATGGTTATTGAAACAATGAACGGCCTTGGGAGGTTTGGGGTTTTATGATAAATACTGATATTTTAATAATTGGTGCCGGGCCTGCCGGACTTGGCGCAGCTATCGAAGCCGCTAAGTTAGGAGCTAAGGTTGTTCTTATTGACGAGAACGAAAGGGCAGGTGGCCAGCTTTATAAGCAAATACATAAATTCTTTGGTTCTAAGGAACATTATGCCGGAGCAAGAGGCTTTCAAATAGCAGATATTCTTTTAAAAGAAGCTGCTGCTTACGGCGTAACAATTAAACTTAACACAAGAGCTGTTGGGCTTTTAGACAACGGCGCTGTTTCTGCTATAACAAAAAAAGCCGGCGAAAGCGAAAAAATGCAAGTTATTTTCAGCAAAAAGGTTATTATCGCAACAGGCGCAAAGGAAAACGCTTTAGCGTTTAAAGGATGTACTATTCCCGGCGTTATGACAGCAGGTGCCGCTCAAACCTTTAGCAACATTCACGGTATATGCGTTGGAAAAAAGATTGTTGTTGTTGGCTCAGGTAATGTTGGGCTAATTGTTGCATATCAGCTTATGCAGGCAGGAGCGGAAATTGTAGCTTTGGTTGAGGTTACGCCTCGTATAAACGGCTATGAGGTTCACGCCGGAAAAATCAAAAGAGCCGGAGTCCCGATTTATTTGTCTCATACAATACTAGAAGCCGTGGGTCATAAGCGGGTTGAAAAAACTGTTATAACACAGGTTGACGAAAAATTTCAGCCGATTTCAGGCAGTGAAAAGATTATAGAGGCAGATACTGTTTTGCTTGCGGTAGGTCTGACTCCAAGAACGGAGCTTTCGCTGATGTTCGGCTGCAAAACCGGTTACGAAAGTGCCCTTGGCGGAATAATCCCGCTGCATAATAAATTTATGCAGAGCAGTAACCCCGATGTTTATGTTTGCGGTGACATTGCCGGCGTAGAAGAAGCAAGCACAGCTCTGGAGGAAGGCCGCCTTGCCGGAATACACGGCGCAAGCTGCTGTGGTTTTAAAACACCTGGTTCAAACGAAAGAATAGAGGAGCTTCTTTTAAGCCTTGAATCTTTAAGAAGCGGCGAACATGCCTCTATTAGACTGGCTTGTAAGCAAAGACTTATTGAAAAGGGGGATGTTTTTTATGCAGCCAACTAAAAAAGGTCTTGCCATACTTGAATGTTATCAGGAAATACCGTGCAACCCCTGTGTTACGGCCTGCAAGACAGGCGCTATAAGTAAAACCTCCCTTAATTCTTGCCCTACTATAGACGAAAGCAAATGCACCGGTTGCAGGTCTTGTGTTTCTGCTTGCCCCGGCCAGGCAATATTTTTCCAAGTAGCCGATTATGATGAAAATTACAGCACAATATCATTTCCATATGAGTTTTTGCCATACCCGGAAGTTGGGCAAATCGTTACTGCTTCCGACAGAAACGGAAACGTTGTTTGTGAGACCGAGGTTTTATCGGTTGACATAAACAAGGTAATGAATAAAACTGCTGTTGTTACGCTTAAAATACCAAAAGAATATAAGGACACCATCCGTTTTATGAAAAGGATTAAAACCCCTTGGAATCCGGACGACAACGTTATAGTCTGTCGCTGTGAGGAGGTATCAAAGCAGGAAATATTAACAGCTATTGAAGAAGGGGCATTTTCTGTCACAAGTATAAAAAAAGCTACCCGTGCCGGTATGGGCGCTTGCCAAGGGCGCACATGCTGCCGCCTTGTTCAGCAAATGCTTGTTTCCTCCGGCGTAAAAACTGCCAACTCCTTTGCGGCCGATAAGCCGAGATTCCCTATTGTGCCTTGCACTATAGAAGCACTGGAGGGGGACGACTAAATGAATAATAATATAAGCGCTATAGTTATCGGCGGCGGATATTTCGGCTGTTCCATATCATACCATTTGGTTAAGAGTGGCGTTAGAACCATATTGTTTGAGCAGAATGAGGTGTCTAGCGGCGCTTCCGGCGCTAACTTCGGATGTGTGCAGGTACAGGATGCCAGCGATGGGTTAAGCCTTGAGCTTACGCTGAAGGGCTTTGAGCGCATGAAAGGCATGGAAAAGGAGCTTAACCGAAACATTGGTTTTGGGCTTTCCGGTTCATTGATAACCGCCGAAAAGGAAAGCCATCTTAAAGAACTGGAGCTTAGATATAAAGAAAAGAAGGAAGCTGGACTTGATATAAAGTGGATAGAAGGAAAGGATATAAATGATTATGAGCCTAATCTTAAAAAGGGTTATGCATTGGCCGCAACCTACTATTTACAGGGCAGAATCTATCCATTTCACTATATATATTCGCTAATACTGAGAGCACGGGAAAACGGCCTTCTGCTTAGGGAAAACACAACCGTTAAGGAGCTGCTTATTGAAGGCGGTAAATGCACCGGCGTTATTTTAGATTCAAACGAAACTATCAGAGCAGATCACGTAGTTGTTTCCGCCGGTTCATGGACAAAAGCCTTGTGTGAAAAGGCTGGGCTTTATGTGCCTGTACATAACGTAAAGGCGGAAGCCTTTGTTACGGAGCCCATTAAGCCTTATGTTAAAAACTTTTATTCCTCGGCCGGTTTTTTTGCTGAGGCTCATAGCAAAGACGGCGTTGCGATGTCTTTATGTCTGACTCAAAGCCATTACGGTAACTTATTAGTAGGGGAAACTGCAAAACCTGACGCTTCTGTCAAGCCTGAGCTTAACGACGTTACCTCCGCCGAACATTGCTCAAGAGTGAAAAGGGCGCTTTTGGAAGCATTCCCCGGCCTTGAAAAGCTGCAAGTGCTTAGAAGCTGGGTCACTAAATCTCCATTTACCGACAGTTGCCTTCCTGTGCTTGGCCCGGCTCCTATTGATGGGCTTATAATAGCGGCCGGTTTTAAGAGCGCTTCCGTAATGTCACCTATGGCGGGGGAAATTGTTACAGACTTGATTACAAAAGGCAAATGCTGCTATAATTTAAGCGAATTTATAAGCCAAGCCAAACTTGTTTAAAGGTGTGATAATATGATTAGATTATTGATTAAAAACACAACTATCGTTACGGTCAACCCTGAAAGAGAAGTTTTATACGATGCAGCTATAGCTATCGACAAGGACCGTATTATTGATATTGGCGACAGCGCCGTATTAGAAGCGAAATACCAAGCTGAAAAGGTTATTGACGGCGAAGGCAAAGCAGTGTTTCCCGGAATGATTAACACCCACAACCACCTTTTCCAAACCAACCTCAAAGGTATGGGAGACGACAAGGCGCTAAAGGACTGGCTTTCAGACATGACCTTTCCCAGCGCTAGTCATCTTATGCCCGAAGACTGTTATACCGGCGCAATAATCGGTTGCCTTGAAGGCATACGCAGCGGCGTAACGACACAGCTTGACTATATGTATCCACACCCGTGTGACGGATTGGATGAAGCTGTTCTCCAAGCCTTTAAGGATCTTAAAATCCGTGGTATTTTCGGCAGAGGTTTTATGGATGCGGGTCAACAGCTTGGTGTTAGAAACGAAATAACACAACCGGTTGAAAAAATTGAAAAGGAAATACGACGGATTTATAAGGAATACCATAACTCTGAAAACGGACGTATTCAAGTTTGGATGGCGCCGGCCGCTCCGTGGTCAGCTTCGCCGGAAGCCTTTGAAATGATGAAGCGGTTGTATGATGAATTAGGCATAAGCCTTACTGTTCATGTGGCCGAGACGCCATTTGACAGAAACGCCACTGAGGCGCAGCATGGCCTTAACGATACTGAGGTTTTAGTAAAATACGGCTTAATGGGGCCCAAAACCCTTCTTGTACATTGCGTATACCTAACAGACCGTGACATACGCATGATTAAATACTTTGACGCAAAAATATCCCACAACCCCGCAAGCAACATGTATCTATCCAGCGGAGTGGCTCCTATACCAAAACTTAATATGGCAGGAATTGATGTCAGTTTAGGTGTTGACGGCGCAGCAAGTAACAATTCCAACGACATGATTGAGACGCTTAAGCTGACGGCGCTTATGCAAAAGGTTCATCATACCGACCCAACAATCATAACAGCCGAGAAGGTTCTTGAAATGGCAACTATTGAAGGCGCAAGGGCAGTTGGTCTTGATAAGGAAATAGGCTCCCTTGAGCCGGGTAAAAAGGCCGATTTGTTTATTTTTAACCCGGAGCTTAACCCAAAAGCAATACCTATGCATAACCCGGTGTCAACTCTTGTTTATTCATCAAGTATGCAAAACGTAGAGACGATGATTATAGACGGCAATATTATTATGGAGAACAGCGTAATTACAGTTATTGACGAAAAGGCCGCTTTAAAAAGGTGCAGACAGCAGGCAGATGACCTTAGCAAACGTGCAGGTACATGGGGACTAAAGAAAAGACCTTGGAAGAGCCTTGCTTATTAATACAATTACGTTCAGCTAGTAATGGAAGGATATATAAAAGTAAATGTTCTTAACAGTTTTTGCTTATGCTTACTTAGTATGGAATATTATTGTTTTTTTAATGTATGGCTTTGATAAGTCAAATGCACGCTTAAACAAGCGGCGGGTAAGTGAAAAAACACTTATTCTTTCCGCACTTCTAATGGGCGGCATAGGCGCTTATTTGAGTATGTACTTTTTTAAGCATAAAACAATGAAGCTCGAGTTCAAGCTGTTTATTCCTTTGTTTTTGCTGTTGAATACTACAGCTTTAATAGGGTTATCCTATTTTTATCCCGAATTGATTAAGACGGAGGATAATGTTATGGGAAAAAGGATAACGGCAGAAGAAGCAATTAATATGATAGACGCCGGAGCGGTTATTTTGGATGTACGTACAAAGGCCGAGTATGATACTGGATATATCCCAGGGGCGATTCTTTTGCCCTATGATGAAATAGTTGAAAAAGCAGATAAAGTATTGCCTGATAAATCTAAAACAATTTTGGTATATTGCCTAAGCGGCCGAAGAAGTGCTAACGCCGCCGATGTTTTAATGGGTTTAGGTTATGAAATTGTTTATGATCTTGGCGGAATAACCGATTGGAAGGGGGATATTGAGAAACCAAAACCTAATTAGTTTTACATCCAAAGAGTTAAAAGAGGAGAATTATTATGAACAAGAAAAGAAGGTTTATTTCCATAAGTACAAAGTTTACTGTAATGTTAATGTTAATTTTAGTAGTAATCTCTGTATCAATCGGTGTTTTCAGCTACTTTTCCTATCAAAGCGATGCCATAAGGCTTAAAGGAAACATAGCCGAGTCTGCCGCCAGTTCTCTGGCTTCAATTATAGACCCTGAAAAATTCAGTGAAATAGCTTCCTCTGGCGAAAAAACAGATTACTACAACGAAATGCAAAAATATTTTGAATCTGCTAAAGCACGTACCGGCATGTCTTATATGTATGCCCTTGTTAAACACAGCGACGGCATTAATTACAGGTATATTTTCATTGACGGCATACCCGGCCTTGCGCCTAGTTTTGGAGATTTAGACAGCATAGCCGACTATGGCGAGGCGTCTTTAAGATGTTATGACAACGGCATAAACACTGTAAGCGATATATATAAGCCCGAAGGTTACGGATATATGGTATCCGGATATTCGCCTATTTTTGACGCTAATCAAAGGGTTATTGGCATTGTAGGCGCCGACATTGATGCCGGTGAAGTAATCTCACATCTTAACCAATTTAGAAACAGTGTGTCTCTTGTAGTTATAGGTTTAATTTTTATTGCCGTATTCTTTTCGAGAATATGTATTAATTCTCTAATTAACAAGCCTATTAAGGTGTTAACAACTTTATCTAATGACATAGCCGACGGCGCCCTTGAGTTTGATCTTAATATTCAAACAAACGACGAAATAGGTATTCTTGCGAAAAACTTTAATACTGTTAAGGTTACGCTTAATAATTTGGTTCATAGCATAAACGATATGACAGAGGAACATGCCAGCGGCAATAATGAAGCGACTATAGATACCAACCAATTCAAAGGCACTTATAGCACAGTCGCCACCGGAGTTAACCAAATGGCTATGGAATACGTCTTGGAAACAAAAGAAATTTTGGAAACTATGGCTGCTTTTGGAAGAGGGGATTTTAATGCAAAGCTAAGAGAATTTCCCGGTAAGAAGGCTGCTATAAATGAAACTGTCGAGAAGTTGCGGGATACATTTAAGTCTATTGAGCATAAAATCGTTAGCCTTACAAACGGGGATTTATCTACAGAAATTGATTATACCCAGTTTGAAGGAAATTGGGGTATTATGATAAACGGCCTAAACAGCTTGTTAAGCGCTATGATGGCGCCTATTAAGGAATCGGTTACTGTTTTGAGCGGTATGTCTAATGGTGATTTCAATAAAAAAATCCAAGGTGACTACAAGGGTGATTTTGGGTTGATAAAAGATTCTCTTAATACAACCCAGGAAGTTATATCAATGTATATTAAAGAGATAAGCCGGCTTCTTGGCGAGATGTCCGGCCAGAACCTTAATGTATCCATAGACAGACAGTACATCGGAGAATTCAGCATTATAAAAGACGCTTTAAATATGATTATCAGCACGTTTAACAAAATTTTAACCGACTTTAAGGATTCGGCAGAGCAAGTATCAAGCGGCTCAAAACAAATACACAACTTTAGCTTAGAGCTTTCTCAAGGCGCAGATAAACAAACAAGCGCCGTGGAGCAGCTAACATTTATTATTGAAAAAATTGAAACCCAAACCGTTAGAAATTCAGAAGTTGCCGTTAAAGCAAACGTGCTTAGCTCCGAAGCAAAGGAAAACGCCGTTATGGGTAATAAGGTAATGAGCGAAATGTTAAATGCTATGCAAGAGATTAATGATGCTTCTTCAAACATATCTAAAATTATAAAGGTTATTGACGAAATAGCATTCCAAACTAATCTGCTGGCTCTTAACGCTGCCGTAGAAGCAGCCAGAGCAGGGGAACACGGCAAGGGCTTTGCGGTTGTTGCAGAAGAAGTACGTAGCCTTGCAAGCAGAAGCCAGGATGCCGCTAAAAACACAACTGCCTTGATTGAAAGCTCTGTTCATAAAGCCTTAGAAGGCAGTAAAATAGCTAATGAAACAGCGGAGAAACTTAATAAAATCGTTGATGAGATTACCGATATTTCCGGTTATATAAGTAATATTGTTGATGTTTCAAATGAACAAGGCGAAAGCTTAAGGCAACTTAATGAAAGTATTGCAGAAGTAACAACAGTTACACAAGCAAATACCGAAATAAGCAAAAGCAGCTTTGAATACTCTGAAACATTATCCCGTCAAGCGGATACTATGCTGGAAATGATAGCGGAATTTAAGCTGAAAAAATGATAGGAATCATGGCTCCTCAAAATGCTGAACCCGCCGACTGTTTAAGTCGGCGGGTTTGTTGTCTGATACTAATCCAAGGAGACCACGATAAAATGAAAATATTATATAACTACTGTTATCTCCGTCCCAACACCCGGCTTGCTTTTGAGTGACAGCTTCCAATCATATAACGCACAGATATGTTTAACAATCGAAAGCCCCAAACCTGTGCCGCCGCCTTGCTGTGAGCGACTCTTTTCCACACGGTAGAAGCGTTCAAAAATCCTTGATTGCTCGGCGGGAGAAATGCCAATACCGGTATCGGCCACGGTTAGACGAATGGCATTTTTCTCATTTACAACCGAAACCTTAATGTTTCCGCCTCGATTATTATATCGAACAGCGTTCTCAATCAGATTTTTTACAAGCTCATACACATGCCCCTGCTCGGACATAACCTCACCATCACCGACAGCCTCAAAGATAATGTTTTTTTCCTCAATTGCCGCCGATAAGGTTTGCCTAACCTCGTCAACTACTTTATTTAATGACACCGGTACAGGGTTTAGATTTTGTGCATTTTCCAGCTCGGATATTTTTAACATATCCGCAATCAGAGATAACATGCGGTCAGTTTCACGGGAGATGCCCATGAGATATTTTGTTAGGCTTTCGTCCTTATTATTCAGCGCTGTCAGCTCATTAAACCCTTTGATTGCGGTTAGCGGCGTTTTAAGCTCATGGGAGGCGTTGGCAAAAAATTCCTCCCGGCGCTTGGCGCTTTCACGATTTTCTGTCACGTCGGAGAGCATAACCATTGTGAGTTTGGTGTCCGGCAATCGCTTGACTGTTACAAGATAGATGTTACCGCCAAGGCATAACTCAAATAGTGCGCTTTGCCCATTAGTTATGCAATCCTCCACAGCCGGTGTGAGTATTTTGTCATAAATCAGATAACTTAACTTATTGCCGATAACATCGGCGGTTCCACCAAAAATGTGCAAAGCACCGGCGTTGACAAGCACAATGTTGCCGCTTATATCTATGGCAACAAGTCCGTCACCGATATTGTCGAGTACATAATCCAGTTTGCTTTTTTCACTACGCAGGATATTTATATTAACTTGCAAAAGTCCAGCAACATCGTCAATCTCACGAGCAATCTTACTTATTTCCTCATAACTTTCGAGTGTGGCCGCTGATACACTTTCGCCCTTGATGAGTGCCCTAAGTTTTTGATGAACAGCGTCTAATGGTTTTATAATTTTGCTGGCCATTCGTCTTGCGAAGAAAAATGAGGTCAATACTACCAGCATAAAGACAAGAATTAATAGCGGTATAGACCGCCATAAGTAGCCATCTATTTGCGCCACAGGAATAGCCGCACGAATAAATACATAATCGCTTCCCCTCGGAACCTTCAAGGCATAGTAAATTAAATCTGCGCCTAGTGTATCGGAATAGCGAACTTGTGCAGCAGGAGTGCCGCTAAGAGCTGCTTGGATTTCCGGGCGCATGAGATGATTTTCCATCACAGACACATCAAGTGGTCGGGTATCGGCTAATACCTTTCCTTCTGATGATATGACGGTTACACGGGTGTTGTTTCCGGCTTTTACAAAGGCGGCAAGGTCTATGTTTTCCGAATATAAATCGGCGTAAATCCGTGCTGTTTCGGTTACAGTATCTTTGGCAAAACTTAAATTGTTTGAGTAGGTTACATAAACCGATGCAGCGAAAAAGCACAAAAGCCCTATGCAAACTATGAGTATGGTATAGAAAAATAACCGCTTTTTCATGATAGTATATAACCCACCCCTCGTATTGTGTTTATGGTGGCTCGGCTTTCCGCATCAGCAAGCTTTTTACGCAACTCCTTGATGTGCATATCAAGAGTGCGTGTTTCACCTACAAAATCGCTGCCCCACACCTCGGTAAAAATAACTTCTCGCTCTTGTACCCGTTCGGCGCTTTGGCAGAGTAGGCAAAGTAAATTGTATTCCTTTAGTGTCGTCCCGATGAGCTTGCCATTCACTATGATTTGATGTTTCGCGGTGTCGATAACAATGTCCTTGTATGTTATATTGCCGCTTATCGTTTTAATGTTTTTACGCAGATTGGCTTTAATCCTCGCCATCAGTTCAAGTACCCCAAATGGCTTGGCTATGTAATCGTCCGCTCCCATATTTAGCCCTTTTACCTTTGAAATTTCCTCACCCTTAGCCGACACCATAATCACAGGAATATGTGATGTAACATTAGCGGCTTTTAAACGTGACAATATGGCAAAACCGTCCTCGCCGGGTAACATAATGTCCAACAGAATTAGGTCGGGTAAGGTGTTTTTAAGCTCGGCAAACAGGACTTCGCCGCTGTCAAAGCAGCGGCAGTCAAACTCGTTTTCCAGCGTGTAGGTATATAGTTCTTGTAATGCGGTTTCGTCCTCCACCGCAAAAATCATCTGCTTCATAACTTTCCTCAATTCTTCGCATGGCTTCCAACAATAGCGTACTCAACCCATTCGCCTATGTTGACGGCATGGTCACCGATGCGCTCCATATATTTAGTTATCATCATAAACAGAATGGCTTGCTCTGCATTATCAGGGTTTTTCTTAATTAGCGATACAAGGTCAGCCATGACTATATTAAATAAATCATCTACTTTATCATCGGTTTTATCAAGCGAGCGAGCAAGGCTTAAATCATGGTTTATATACGCCTGTACGCCATCTTTCACCATTTGAATGACAATGGTCGCCATTTGAGGTATATGCACAAGCTCCTTGATGTATTCCGCGTCGCCGAACTGTGTAGCAATTTCGGCAATGTCCCGGGCTTGGTCGCCA
>CAZEYG010000006.1:0-16459 GCA_964516575.1 uncultured Defluviitaleaceae bacterium | reverse complement strand
TATATGGAGCGAAAGGGTTATCCTATTGAGAATGTAACTTTTGATTGCTCTTTGTCCGGATATATTATTAATTCTTCAAAAAACAACTACGGTTATGAGGATATTGCTCTTGAATTTTTAAACACAAGTTATCCTTCTGCTGTGGAATTGTTTGGCAAGGGAAAAAACAAAAATACTGTTTCGGAGCAGGAGTTTTTGGCTTTTGCTTGCAGACAGGCTGAGGTTGTTTTTAAAGCCTGGGTTGTAATGGATAAAAAATTAAAGGACAATAACCAGGCTGATTTGTATTATAAAATCGAGCTTCCGCTGGCGTTTGTTCTAAAGGATATGGAGCTTTACGGCATTAAAGCAGATAAAGAAAAGCTGACAGAGTATGGTTTGGAGCTTGAGAAGCATATAGAGTTACTTACAAAGGAGATATATGTTTTAGCCGGCGAAGAATTTAACATTAACTCGCCGATTCAGCTAGGCGTAATATTGTTTGAAAAGCTGGGGCTTAAAGGCACTAAAAAGACCAAGCAAGGTTATTCAACAGCGGCGGACGTTTTGGAAAAGCTGGCCTTTCGTCATGAGATAGTTGGCAAGATTTTGGCATACCGCTCATATACAAAACTGAAATCAACTTATGTTGAGGGGCTTTTGCCGCTGATAGATAAAACAACAGGTAAAATTTACTCAACCTTTAACCAGACGATTACAACCACTGGGCGCATAAGTTCAACAGAACCAAACCTTCAAAACATTCCGATTAAGCTGGATTTAGGGCGTAGGTTGCGAAAGGTTTTTGTCCCGGAAGATGAGAGTTTTCTGTTTTTAGACGGCGACTACAGCCAAATTGAGCTTAGGGTGTTGGCTCATTTATCCGGCGACGAAACGCTTATTTCTGCCTTTAACGAAGGGCAGGATATTCACCGGCTGACAGCCTCCCAGGTTTTAAAAATCCCGCCGGAGCTTGTAACCCCGGCTCAAAGAAGTAATGCTAAGGCCGTTAACTTCGGCATTGTCTACGGCATAGGTTCTTTCAGCCTTAGCCAAAACCTGAACATTTCCAAAAAAGAAGCTGAGGCTTATATTAACGGATATTTTGAAAAATACCCGAGGGTTAGGGAATATATGGACTCCACTATTGAAAAGGCAAAAAAAGACGGGTACGCCTCAACGATGTTTAACCGGCGTAGGTTTATCCCCGAGCTTACCTCTTCTAACTTTAACGAGCGCTCCTTTGGCGAACGTGTAGCTATGAACATGCCTGTTCAGGGCACGGCGGCAGACATTATTAAAATAGCAATGATAGGTGTACACAGAGCTTTTAAAGCCAAAAACCTACGGTCCAGGCTTATACTCCAGGTTCACGACGAGCTGCTGATTGAAGCCAAAAGAGAAGAGCTGGATGTTGTTAAGAAAATAGTAAAAGACGAAATGGAAAATGCCGTTTCCCTTTCAGTCAGGCTGGATACGGATTTTTCAACGGGTCAAAGCTGGTATGAAGCTAAATAACAGATTTAATTAGAAATTTAAGGCGTGGTAGATTTGAGAATTATCGGGCTGACAGGAGGCTCCGGCAGCGGCAAAAGTTATATTGCCGCTATGCTTTTGGAACAGGGCTTTTATGTAATCGACGCTGATAAAATAGCCAAAAATGTTTTAGAAAAAAACACCGCTCCATATTATGAAGCGGTGGAATATTTTGGCGGCGAAATACTGAATACGGATAAAACAATAAACCGAAAGTCCCTTGCTAATATTATCTTTACAAATCCAAAAAAACGGTTAAAATTAGAACAGATAACCCATAAGCACATAAAAGAGGAAATCCGCCGGCAAATTAAATGTATTGCCAATGAACCGGGCTCATATAAATATATTGTAATAGATGCGGCGCTGCTTATACAATCGGGTATGCATAAGGAGACTGACGAGGTATGGCTTGTTCATGCTCCTTTTAAAACAAGAGTGGCGCGAATATGCCGCCGGGACGGTATTACGGAGGAGCAGGCTGTTTTGCGGCTAAGAGCTCAAACGCCTTTTTACCGGCTGAAAAAGCACGCTCATGTTATAATCGAAAACTAGAAGTTGGGTTAGGCTTCGGCTTCGGAAAGCGGTGTTACAATGTTTTATACAATAAACATTAGAAAAGCAGTAAGGTCGTCTATGGCTGTTTTATTGGCTTTTGTGGTTTTATTTGGCGTAGGAATGGGTTTCAGTATTTTATATCCGTTTAAATATATTGAGCTAATAAGCGAAACGGCTTCCGATTACGGCTTGAAGCCTGAGTTTGTATGTGCGGTTATTCATGCCGAAAGTAAGTTCGACAAGGACGCTCTTTCAAAAAAGGGCGCCGGCGGGCTTATGCAGATTATGGAGTCGACGGCTCTTTGGCTCGCTAAGGAAATGGAGCTTCAGGACTTTACTATAGACAAACTATTTGAGCCGGAAACAAACATAAAAATCGGCTGTTACTATTTAAGCAAGCTCTTAAAACAATACGACGGCGACGCAACCCTTGCTTTAGCCGCCTATAACGCTGGAAGCGGTAACGTGGATAACTGGCTTAAAGACCCTAGATACACAAAAGACGGCAAGTTATCTTATATTCCTTTTGCCCAAACAAGAAGTTATATTGAAAAAACCTATAAAAACATTAAAATATACAAAGCTCTTTTAAAGGTATTAAAAAAATAACAAGCCTTTGGCTTAATACATACAAAGGATGAATGTAATGCAGTATTTAAAAAACAAATTAAAGATAAAAAGGGCGCTAGCTGTTATAATTTGCTGTGCTGTTTTATCGGGCTGTTACGGGCCTGAGGAAGAATACGTACCAAAAACCGAAGAACCAAAACCCGTTGTTGCAGAGGAAGTCATATTGCCGTCGGAAGGTGGCGTCTTAACCGTTTCCATGCGCCATCCAAAAACCCTAAACCCTATATTAAACGAGGACAAAACAGTGGACGATATTTTAAAGCTGGTGTTTGAGCCTCTTGTTAAAATAGATGATATGTTAAGGCCTGTGCCTAATTTGGCCGAATCAGTTGTTTTTGATTCCGACGGCCGGGGGGCTACTATTGTGCTGAAAGAAGATATTTTTTGGAGCGACGGCGAGGAGCTGACATCTGCCGACGTAACTTTTACTATTGAAATGTTAAAAAACGCGCCGGAAGGGGTAATATACAAGGAATCGGCAAGAAACATTGCTTCCTGCCAGCCTGTTGATAATCATACCGTAAAAATAACGTATGTCCAGCCTTATTGCGGATCTTATTACCGGCTTATGTTCCCGGTTATTCCGGCTCATTATTATTCCGGCCAGTATACTCCAGGCTCCTTAAAAAACATGGAACCCATTGGAAACGGCTTGTTTATTTTTAAAGAATATGAAAACATGAAACAACTTACCCTTGAAAAATCAGAATCATGTTTTAAGGGAAAGGCCTATATCAACTCTGTAACCGCCGTTATTACCCCGGATTATGAAACAGACCTTCACGCCTTCGAGAACGGCATAACAAACGCCATATCTCTAAACGTTGACGTTTGGAGCAAATATGGAGGTAATACAAAGGAAATTAACTTAGCGGAATATGATTCCTCATATTTCGACTTTATTGGGTTTAACTTCAACAGCGAGATATTAAAAAAGCTGAATGTCCGGCGAGCTATAGACTTATGTCTTAGCCGGGACGAGGTCATGACAAACGTTTATCTTTCAAATGCAAATGCAACATGCTCACCTGTTAACCCGTCAAGCTGGCTTTACGACCATTCGCTGCCAAGCCCTGATTACGACATTGAGCGGGCAAAGACCGAGCTTCAAAAGGCAAGTATTATGTTTAACGACGGCCAGGAGCTTAGAATCCTCGTTAACGAAGAAAACGAACAACGTATGAAGCTGGCTGGGGTTCTTAGGGATAACCTTGCCAAAATAGATGTGCCGTCAAGGATTGAGGCTTTTAATTTTGATGAATATAAAAAGCGCCTTGAAATCAGAGACTTTGATGTTTTTATCGGCGGATTTAATATGTCTATTGTGCCGGATTTAACCTTTATGCTCCATTCGGAGCAAGCCGGCAGCGGCACGAACTATTTTGATTATGTAAATGAAGAAATGGACAGGCTTTTAAACATAACCTTTAGAGCAACCGGGGAGTACGAGCTTGAAAAATCCTTAGCAGACATCCAGCAGCTTATAGCTAATGACCTTCCGTTTATAAGCATAGCCTTCAAAAAAACGGCGGTTATTACCAATAAGGACGTTTTAGGCGAAAAACGGCCTGTTCTTGGAAATGGGTTTAACGATATTAACACATGGTTTATTAAGCAGGATAAAGCGGATAGCGAAAGGAGTATTGAATAAGGTGATAGAGCTAAGACAGGATTATTTAACAGGTGAATGGGTAAGTATTGCGCCCGAAAGGGGTAATCGTCCTATTACGTTTATAGCGCCGGACGTTTATATGGAAAATGAAAACGTACGTTGTCCTTTTTGCCCCGAAAATTCGGATCTCTTACAGGAGGTTACATACAGCGAAGGCAGAATAAGGGTTGTACCGAACATTTATCCTGTGCTGGAGGGGCAAAATCGTCTTGCTTATGGTTATCATGAGGTGGTTATTGATACGCCGGAACATAACGAAAGGTTTCATCAATTTTCTGTCGAGGATATAGCGTCGCTGATTATTGCTCTTAAATCCCGGATTAATTATTTCTCTGCCGTTGAAGGAATAAGAAACGTACAAATATTTAAAAACGATGGCGTTAAGGCCGGCGCCAGTATTTTTCATTCTCATCATCAAGTACTTGCTATGCCCTTTATCCCTCAGCGCCCTGCTACTATTCTTAACAATTTCATAACGTATAACGAGTATCACGAAAGCTGTTATTTATGCGACAGAGCCGAAAGGATAGTTTTAAAGGACGAGTATTATATCCACATGCAGGATAATGTAATTGTTTATGCGCCGTATGCGTCACAATTCGGCTATTGCGTTAATATTATGCCCATAGAGCATATATCTGATTTTGCCGGGCTTGACGGGGATACTATTCATAACCTTGCGGCGGCGCTTAAAAAATCTCTTTGTGCGCTTTTTGAAATATTCCCTGATTTAAATTATAATATTTGCTTCTATACGCCGCCATTTGTTGAATATGGCATGGAACACTGGCATTTCTTTATACAAATAATACCCAGAATTGGTTATTTAGCCGGGTATGAAATTTCCACCAGATGTTTCATAAACCCTGTTGACCCAAGGATTGCGGCTAAGGACTTAAGGTTACGAATAGAACTTATGGAATAAGAATAGAAGGACTTGATTATGTGATAGAGCTTACATTACTTACGGGCGGAAGCTCAAACGAGCACGAGGTTTCAATGCTTTCCGCTGGTCTTATTATTGAAAATCTGGACAAAATTAAATATAACGTAAGAGAACTGCACATACCTAAGGTTAAAAGCAAAGACTGGATTTACGAGCTTTTAAACAATCCGCCGGATATTGTTTTAAGCGCTCTTCACGGCGGCTTAGGCGAAAACGGCGCTGTTCAGGGGCTTCTTGAATGTATCGGTGTGCCGTATGTAGGCAGTAAGGTTATGTCTAGCGCTATTTGTATGGATAAGGCCATGAGTAAGCTGATTATGAAGGCTAACAACATCCCTGTAATAGACGATGTTTTTATTAAGCGAAACGAAAACATTACGCCGTTTATGGAAAAAATAGCCGAGCTTGGGTATCCTCTTATGGTTAAACCAAACAACGGCGGCTCCAGTATCGGCATGAGTGTAGTAAGATCAAAAGAAGAGCTTGACGCGGCTATAACCCTTGTAAAAAGCTGGGGTGATGATATACTTATTGAAAAGTACATTTCGGGCAGAGAAGTAACCTGCGGTGTAGTCGAAACTGAAAAGGGTATTGAAGTACTTACCGTTTTGGATATTGATACTGACAATGTTTTCTACGATTATGAGGCTAAATACACCGCCCATATAACAAAAATTGAGCTTTCAACCTTGCCGGGTTTTATGCAGACGATGATTCAAGAGATAGCAAAGAAGGTTTTTTCCGTGCTTAACTGCGTCGGTTACGGCCGTGTTGATATGCTTGTTAAGGAAGAGCAAGTATATGTGGTTGAAATGAATACGTTGCCGGGGCTTACGCCTCATAGCCTTATTCCTAAAGCGGCTGTTGGGGTTGGTATGAGTTTTGGTCAGTTTTTGGATAAACTTATACAATATGAGTTAAGCAGACAGATTTAAAATCAAAAGATTATTAGGAGGACTTACAAATGAAAACCTTTTACATCACAACACCTATCTATTACCCAAGCGACAAGCTGCACATAGGCCATTCATATACTACCGTTGCGGCGGATTGTATGGCTCGTTATAAAAAAATGCACGGTTATGACGTAATGTTTTTAACGGGCACAGACGAGCACGGCCAAAAGATTGAAAAGGTTGCGCTGCAAAAGGGTCTTTCGCCCCAAGAACACGTAGATAACATGGCTGTTGGTATAAAAGAGCTTTGGAAATTAATGAAAATTGAAAACGATCTTTTTATTAGAACCACTGATAAGCAACATAATAAAGGCGTTCAGAAAATATTTAAACAGCTTTACGACCAAGGTGATATTTATAAAAGCTCTTACGAGGGTTTGTATTGTACCCCTTGTGAAACGTTTTTTACAGACCGTCAGCTTGTAGAAGGCAAATGCCCCGATTGCGGCAGAGCGGTTGAAAAGGTTCAGGAAGAATGTTATTTTTTCAAGCTATCGGCCTATGGCGACAGGCTTATTAAACACATACAAGATAACCCGGAATTTATTATGCCTGTCACACGGCAAAACGAGATGATTAACAACTTCTTAAAACCCGGCCTGGAGGATTTAGCCGTTTCACGTACATCCTTCAAATGGGGCGTGCCTGTAGAGTTTGATCCGGGTCATGTAGTATATGTTTGGATAGACGCCCTTTCCAACTATATAACCGCTTTAGGTTATGGCTCCGATAACGACGAGTTGTATAAAAAGTACTGGCCAGCGGATGTTCATTTAATGGCGAAAGAAATCGTCCGTTTCCATTCGATTATTTGGCCTGCTATGCTTATGGCGCTTAATCTGCCCTTGCCAAAGCAGATATTTGGCCACGGCTGGCTGATTATAGACGGTGGTAAAATGTCTAAGTCAAAGGGTAACGTTGTTGACCCTAAGGTTTTGGTTGAAAAATACGGCTTAGACGCTATAAGATATTTTCTTATGCGTGAGGTGGCTTTTGGTCAAGACGGAAACTTCACAAACGAAGCCCTTATCCAACGGATTAATTCCGATTTGGCTAACGATTTAGGAAACCTTCTTTCCCGTACAATCGGCATGATTGAAAAATACTTTGGGGGTAGGCTTCAAGAGGAGCAGGCGCCGTCACCTTTTGACAGCGAGCTTATAGAGCTTGCGTGCGCTGCATCGGGTAAGGTCGAGACGCATATGGAAAAGCTGCTTTTTTCTGATGCGCTGACGGAGATATTTAGTCTTATTCGACGTACGAATAAATATACAGATGAAACACAGCCCTGGGTGCTTATTAAGTACGAGGAGAAAAAACCCGTTCTTGCAGCGGTTATGTACAATTTAGCCGAGGTTTTAAGAATAGTGTCGGTGCTTATTACGCCTTTTATGCCGGATACCGCAAAAGCCATTCAGACGCAGCTTAATATAACCGACAGCAGCCAAGTTACATGGGAAAGCTCAAAAAAATTTGGCTTATTACAAAAGGAAATTGCAGTTAACAAAGGAGAAATTCTTTTCCCTAGAATAGACGTTAAAAAAGAGCTTGAGGCTTTAGAGCTGCTTTTACAGGATAGTGCAAAAGAGCCGGAGCAGAAAGCCCCCCAGCAACAACCAGAACCGGAACAGATTATAACAATTGACGACTTTGCTAAGGTTAATTTAAAAATCGGCGAGGTTTTGGAATGTGAAAACGTTAAGGGTTCAGATAAACTCTTAAAATCACAGGTTAAAATCGGCGGCCAGGTTAGGCAAATACTTTCGGGTATAGCTAAATATTATACCCCGGAGCAGATGATTGGTAAAAAGGTTGTTGTTGTTACAAACCTAAAAGAGCGGAAGGTTATGGGGCATATGTCCTGCGGCATGATACTTGCGGCAAGTGACGAAAACGGAAACTTAAGCCTTATATCCCCTGACGGCGTTATTGAAAGCGGGGCAACGGTTAGCTAATGATTTTTGATACCCATGCCCATTATGACGACAGACGGTTTAAGGCCGATTTACATGAGCTTTTGGCAAGGCTTCCGGGGCAAGGCGTCAGCCTCGTTTTAAACGCCGGGGCTACTATGAAAAGCTCAAAGGCCGGGATAACACTAGCCGAAAAATATGAATATATATATGCCGCTGTTGGAGTACATCCCCATGACGTAAAAGACATTAATGACGGGGATTTGGAAACACTAAAGAGCTGGTGCCGCCACAAAAAAGTTGTGGCAGTAGGTGAAACAGGCCTTGATTATCATTACGATTATCCACCCAGAGATTTACAGGTTACTGGTTTAAAAAGCAGCTTGAGCTGTCAAGGATGGTTTCCTTGCCGGTTATAATCCATTCCAGGGAAGCATGTAAGGAAACCTTTGATATAGTAAAGGAATCAGGGGTAACAAATGGTGTGGTTCATTGCTTTTCAGGAAGCGCACAGGTTGCCTGTGATTATTTAAAGCTGGGTTTTTATATCGGGATAGGTGGCGTTATAACGTTTAAGAACGCTAAAAAGCTAATAGAGGTTGTTGAAGCAGTGCCTATGGAACGGCTGCTTATTGAAACCGATGCGCCGTATCTTGCGCCCGAGCCGGAGCGGGGGAGCCGGAACGACTCTACTTTACTTAAATTTGTGGCTGAAAAAATAGCCCAAATAAAAGGCATAAGTGGCCAAGAGGTTGAAAAAATAACGGAAGCTAACGGTAAAAAGCTGTTTGGAATCATATAAAAAAAGCTGCCCCCGGCGCAAGCGGAAGGGCAGCTTTTATATCTAAATAACAAAGAGCATGTTCAAAACCCACATAACCAAAGGCATAGAGACTATAAGTAATAATGAAGTAGTGGCTATTGTTTTTATCGTCAGCTCTGAGTTCATTTTATACTGATTTGACAATATGGCTAACAGAGAGCCGGTAGGCATTGCGGATACTATGACGCATATACAGGCTATCATTGGCGGCATTTTTATTAAGTACAATATAAAGGCAATTGCTATCGGGCAGACAACAAGCCTTAAAAGAGCTACAACATAAGCGAACTTTTGGGTAAACAACTTCGACAGCTTTACTTTAGCGGCTGTTGTGCCTACAATAAACAGCGAAAGAGGAGTTGTCATTGCGCCCAACTTATTAAGAGTATCCTGCACAGGCGCCGGAAATTTTATTTGAAAGGCACATACAAAAATCATAATAAAGGCAGCTATAACAACAGGATTTGAAAATATCTTAATAAACTGGATAAATTTATTATCCGCTTTAGGTTTTGTATCCTCAGAAGCCATTAAGTTAATACCGACTGTAAATAAGTATAAGTTAAAAACTACGTTAAATATAGCGCCGTAAAAAAGGCCCTCGTCGCCAAATAGTAAAAATATAAACGGAAAGCCCATAAAACCTACGTTTGCGAATACTACAGAAGAAAAGAATACCTTTTTATCAATTGGTGGTAAGGAAGTTTTGTTTGCTATAAAACTAAATAAACATAAGGTTATAGGATAAAATAAAATTCCGAATCCGCTAATCCAAAAAATGCCTTGAATTCTTTCAGGCGTTAATGAAACGGAGGCGAAGGCTATAATAGTAGCGGGCATTGCAACCTTTATTATAATATTTGAAAGCCCAAGGGTAGCACGATCGTCTACTAAGCCTGTTTTTGCACAAATATAACCAACAGAGGCCATAAGGAAAAGACTTATAGTTTGATAAAAAACCTGAATTACCATTTTTTAGTCACCATTTTCCGAAATTAATTTATACCCTAAAGTATTGCTCGGCATATATTACGTCATTCCTAATTTGCTCTATAAGTTGTTCGACAGAATCAAACTTTTTCTCATCTCTAATCCATTCGTAAAAATTAACGATTATTTCGTCTCCGTATATTTCCTTATCAAAATCAAAAACATAAGTTTCAACGTTATGGTCGGTTCCGTTAACGGTAGGTTTTGTACCGATGTTTGTAATGCTGTGGTAGGTTATGTGTTTGTGTTCGGTGGTTGTTATATAAACGCCGTTAGGTGGGTATAACTTTGTTTCCCGGCCTGCAATATTAAGGGTAGGATAACCTATTTTACGGCCAAGGCTTTTACCAGTTTCTACTTTTCCCATAATGAAATAAGGTAGGCCTAAGAGCTGCTGGATTTTTCGGAAATCCTTTTCTGTTATAAAGCGGCGGATTGAAGTCGAGCTTACCTTATTTCCGTTTACTTTTATAGTCGGAATAACGTTTACAAGCACGCTGTATTTATGCCCCAACTCAATAAGGGCGTTACATGTGCCTTTTTTATCCTTGCCGAAACGGTAGTCTTCTCCGACTGTTAGAGCTTTGCAGCCAAGTTTTTCAACAAGAACATACCTAAAAAAATCCTCCGGCTGCATATCCGCCGTATTCTCGTTAAATGGATATTGGACAAAAAACTCCACACCCATTTGCTTAATTAAATAGCTTTTTTCCTCCGGCGTCAGTATAGTCTGGAAGCTTTTGTTTCCGAGAAAAAGCGCTGGGTGTGGGTCAAAGGCCAAAACAACGGTTCTAAGGCTATAAAGAGCGCCGTATTCACGCATTACGCCGATAAGTTGTCTGTGGGCTGTATGCAGCCCGTCGAAATTACCAAGGGCTATTGATGTGCCATCGTTTATTTTAATGTTTTCGTCAGTAATGGTAGTCATAATATATTCTCCTGTCAAACCTTGCGTTACAAGAGCATTGTGACGGGCTTAAAAAAACCGCCGGTAATTAAGTATATGCCGGCAGCCTTGCCTTTAAACAATGCCAAAACCTTACTTCCTTCTGTTAAATCAAAAGGTGTATTTAAAGAACCAGCGGATAATTCGGCGGCCGATAGCTGAAAGCTATTGCCGTTTATAACCGGCTTTTCAAGTTTTTCCGGTAGCAAAACAATAGGAAAGCTCGGCAAAGCGTCCTGTATGCTTATTATAACAGAGCTTGCTAGACCATCTGCCGCCAAAGACTTAAGCCGTCCTATTGTTATCGCCTTGTCTATTGAAAACAAGCCGGATTCAGTCCTTACAAGGTAACCCATGCAGCCGCCGCAGGAAAGAACGGCTCCTATATCGGCGCAAAGAGAGCGGATATAAGTTCCTTTGCTGCATGAAACGTCTATTGTAAAGCTGTTTTCTTCTTTGGAAAAAGCAATTATTTCAATGGAATAGATGTGAACTAGTCTGCTTTCCCTATGTATTTCTTCGCCTTTTCTAGCCAGCTCATAAAGTTTTTTTCCGTTTATTTTTATTGCGGAATACATAGGCGGTGTTTGCATATATGAGCCTATAAAGGACTTTACGGCGGCGCTGATTCTATCCTCGTCAAAATCTACGGGGCTGGTTTTTAAAACACTGCCGGTTATGTCCAGCGTATCGGTTTCAATACCTAACATAACAACCGCCCTGTATCTTTTTTTATCCGCCATAACGTATGAGGATATTTTTGTTGCCTTACCTATGCATACGGGAAGAACACCCTCGGCGGCTGGGTCAAGGGTGCCTGTATGCCCGGCTTTAACGTTAAGTGTTTTTTTTACTATGTTAACTACGTCATGGGATGTAAAACCCTTTTCCTTGTTGATTACTATAAGACCGTCGGGTATTTTGGTTTCAGCCATTATTTTTAAGCTCCAGAAGTTTGTTGTATACGATTTCCATTGTTTCGGTAGCCGGTTTGTTTACGTCGCAGCCGGCAGCTAAATCGTGCCCGCCGCCGCCAAGCTCGGTTGCTACGGAGCATATGTGAATCGACTTAGAGCGAATACTTGCTTTGGAAAGGCCGGAAGCCCGTTCATAAACAAACAGGGTAATCTCTGTGCCTTCTATGCCGTTCAAATAATCAACAATTTCGTCTAAATCCTTAGTTTGTGCCCCTTGAGCCAAAAGGTCGTCGGAAGTAACATATGTGTGTAAAATGTCGTTCTTTATTTGAATACGGTTTATAGCTACAGACAACATCTTTGCCGCCGCAAGCGAGCGTTCTCTTAAAATTGAGTTGTATATTCCGGCAAAGGGAATTCCGATGTCTATGAGCTTAGAGGCTACAATATGAGTTTCAGCACCTGTGCAGCTATGGCGGAAGCCACCTGTATCATAAATAATTCCGGCATATAAAGCAGTGGCTATTTCTTTATCTATGAGTATTACGGCGTTAAGAACGTCAAACACAAGAGCACATGAGGAGGAAGCATGTTCGTCAATATAGTTATAAGCGGCAAATAACTTAGGAGATATATGATGGTCTATGCAAACAGTGACATCCGCTTTTTCGATAAGAGTTTTGGCTTTGCCCAGCCTTTCGGCAATACCGCAGTCAACAGCAATAAACACATCGGCTTTTTCAATTTGGCTGATGTCGCCCTTATAAAGCAACTCCTTGCCGGGGATAATATCATATTTGTCGCCGTAGTCGTCTAAAACGATAATAGGGTGTTTGCCCATTTTTTTAAGACTTAAGCCAAGGGAAAAACATGCGCCTATACAATCGCCGTCCGGGTTAACATGGCCGGAAATTATAAAGCTGTCCCGTTTTAAAATAAGCTCCTGGATTTTTCCTAAGTCGTTCTTTAATATACCTTTCATACGCTTTCCTCCTTAAATTTGTGTTATTTTAGCGGCGGCAATGAGCCGAAATACCATGTTTACTTGCTAATTTGGAGACGAAAATTGCGATGTTTTAACATATTTTCGACGAAGAAATTTGCAACGTAAAACATAATTGGTTAGTGGTTTGCCGCAGGTACTAAACCGATACTCCAACCCTCTGCGGAGGGGTAGTTGATTAAAGCCCCTCGTTAGCTTCCTTGATAAGCTTGTTCATTTTTATAATATATTCCGCTTGGTCGTCAATGATAAATTTTAACTCAGGCGTATTACGAAGATTAACCCGTTCTGCCAGAGTATGGCGAATATATCCTGCCGCATTTCTAAGGCCGTCTAAGGCCTCTTTTTTTTGGCTGTTGTCGCCTAGTACACTGATTGATACTTTACAGTGCTTTAAATCTGTTGTTGTGTTTACAGAGGTAACGGTTGTGACAGCGGAAATTCTAGGATCCTTTAAATCCTTTTGAATGATAAGAGAAATCTCTTTTAAAAGCTCATCATTAATTTTTGAGATTCTGCTGCCGCCTTTACTGTTACTTCTTGATGGTTGGTTTTTCATTACTTCACCTGCTTTTTTTGACTGTCATTTTATTATCTTGGTATTTCCTCCATAATATAACCTTCCATGATGTCGCCTTCTTTTATATCGTTAAATTTGTTGAAAGTAACGCCGCATTCAAAACCGGCGGCGACTTCCTTTGCGTCGTCTTTAAAGCGTTTAAGCGCTTCAAGGGAGCCGTCGTATACTACAACGTTGTCACGCAGAATTCGGACAGAACAGCTTCTGGTTATTTTACCGTCGGTAATATGGACGCCACCGATGTTTCCTATGCCGGACGCCTTAAATATACGGCGGATTTCGCCGTGGCCGATAACCTTTTCCTTAAACTCCGGCTCCAGCATACCCTTCATGGCGAAGGTAATATCCTCTATTGCGTTGTATATTATACGGTACATTCTAATATCGACTTTTTCCATATCGGCTACGGATTTAGCCGAAGCCTCCGGACGGACGTTAAAGCCGATTATGATAGCGTTTGAGGCAGAAGCAAGCATAACGTCGCTTTCTGTTATAGCGCCGACGCCGCCGTGGATTGTACGTATTCGGACTTCCTCGTTGGAAAGACGCTCAAGGCTGTTTTTAACAGCTTCAACAGAACCTTGTACGTCGGCTTTAACTACTATGTTCAGGTCTTTAACCTTACCTGCTTGAATCTGGCTGAACAAATCGTCCAGCGAAACCTTCTGGGGCGTATCCTTAATCATAGATTCCCGGCCGTGGGCTATAAGTGTTTCTGCTACGGAACGAGCGTGCTTTTCGCTTTGCGCCACGTAGAACATATCACCTGCATGAGGTACGTCGGATAAACCCAATATTTCAACAGGCATAGACGGACCGGCCTTTTGAACCTTGCGGCCTTTGTCGTCGGTCATGGCTCTTATGCGGCCGAAGGTTGCGCCGGCTACTATTGGATCACCTGTTTTCAGCGTACCATCCTGAACTAAAACCGTAGCAACAGGGCCCCGGCCTCTATCCAGTAAAGCTTCTATAACTGTACCTCTTGCTTTTTTATTTGGATTGGCTCTAAGCTCTTTCATTTCAGAAACAAGTATAATCATTTCCAAAAGATGGTCTATTCCAGTGCCGTTCATGGCCGATACAGGCACACAAATCGTCTCGCCGCCCCAATCCTCTGCTTGAAGGCCGTATTCCACAAGCTCCTGCTTAACTCTGTCGGGGTTAGCGCTGGGTTTATCTATTTTGTTTATAGCAACAATAATGTCTACACCGGCGGCTTTTGCATGGTCTATAGCTTCTATCGTCTGGGGCATAACGCCGTCGTCTGCCGCAACTACAAGAACGGCAATGTCCGTTACTTGTGCGCCTCGCATACGCATAGCCGTAAACGCCTCGTGACCGGGAGTGTCTAAAAAGGTTATGGGTTTGCCGTCTATAGATACGGTATAAGCGCCTATATGCTGGGTTATGCCGCCTGCTTCGCCGGCCGTAACTTTTGTTTTGCGGATAGAGTCTAAAAGGGAGGTTTTGCCGTGGTCAACATGACCCATAACGACAACAACCGGCGGACGTTCGGTCATTTGCTCTTCTTTATCTTCCTCTTCTACAAAGGCGCTGCCTAATATGTCGATCTCTTCCATTTTCTCGGCTATAATATTGTATTCCTCGGCTATTTTGGAAACAGCGTGGAAATCTACCTCTTGGTTGAGGTTTGCCATAATACCGCGTTTCATCAGCTTTTTAATAATCTCTGCGGTGGGTTTATTGATTTTGTCCGCAAAGTCTTTGACCTTAATAGATTTCGGCAGCTGGACGGTAAGTATTTCATCAACTACTTCAGCCGGAATTTCAACCACTTCGTTAATAACGGGTTCCTCCTGCTTTAATTTTTTCAACTTGCTTTTCTTGTTCTTTAAAGGCTGCTGCTTAGCTAAAAGCGGGTTAATAAAGGATTGCTTTTGCTTTTGCTGTTGGGACTTATTTTGTTGCCCGTTTTTATATGACGGTTGGAACGATGTTTTAAACGGAGCTTCCTGTTTGACTTGTTGAGCCTTGGGGCTTTTGTTAAAGATTTCCTTTAATTCTTTAGGGCTCTCCTTATAGCTTTCTCTATTGTTTTCTTTATATGCCTCTTGTGAGGATTTTCCAAAAGATTCATTAGAACCCCTGTATCTTTGCCTTGAATCAACAGGTTTACCCATAATAGGCGCCGGTTTGTAGCCGTCTTTTCGGCTAAAGGCCTCTCTGTTACTGCCCGGATTTCTTTGCCCATCCTTTTGACCGTCACGTAAGGGACTCTTTTGTATGTCCTTTTGAGCTTCATTAAAAGGTTTTTTTACAAAAGGTTTTTGCCCCGGTTTTTGATATTCGGGCTTATCTTTAAAGGAGTTGCCTTCGCCGGGTTTTTTGAAGCCACTTGGCTTATAAGGTGGTCTGCTTTGCTCTCCGGGGGTATAAGGCTTGTTAGTATCACTTTTTGCTCTAGAGAAGTCATTTCTCATAGGCTGATTTTGGTGATACTGCCCTTGAGGTTGTCTATGCGGCTGATTATCTCTTGGCTGATAATCTCTTTGTTGGTTGTCTCTTGGTTGATTATCTCTTGGCTGGTACTCTCTTTGTTGGTTGTCTCTTGGTTGGTGATCTCTTGGCTGGTACTCTCTTTGTTGGTTGTCTCTTGGCTGGTGCTCTCTTTGTTGGTGCTCTCTTTGTTGATTATCTCTTGGCTGTTGATTATAACCGCCTTGATTTTGGTAGTACGGTTTTTGCCCCGGCTGCTTATTCATTGGGGGTCTTTGCTGGTTTTGCTGGTTAGTATTCCTTTGGGTAAAAGGTTTTGCTTGTGGTTTGTCGGCTGTAACCGCCTGGGGCGAAGCCGCTGTAATTGTTTGGGCTTCCGGCCTTTTTTGCTTTTCCGATTCCACCTGTTTAGCGGCAGAGGGTACGCTTTTAGCCGTATTTTGAACCGGGCTTTGGGGTATTAGTGTACTGCCCGGAGCCTTTTTACCGGAAAAAAAATCTATTATTGACTGAGCTTGCTCTATTTCAAGGGTGCTCATATGGTTTTTTGCTT
>CAZEYG010000005.1:0-16896 GCA_964516575.1 uncultured Defluviitaleaceae bacterium | reverse complement strand
TACTAATTGGCATTGATAATTCAAAAAACTACAGTTGAAATATACAATTATTAGACATATTTTTTACTTCTAACAATTCAATAGTTTTTTTATAATTAATCTATCATAAGTATCCAAAATAACCAATTAACCAGTATTGTTTAGAAGTTATGCACAAAACATCAGTTGTCTCAACTTAAAAATCACTTATTTTATTAAATTCTCCCCTTGCATTCTTTTCAAATAAACGCCTTATTCCGCTGGTTTTGTATTAATATGGAGTTAGTATTAGGAGATGGGATTAATGATTATGCCTGACAAAAAAACTCGAAGCAAAGATAATAATATTGATTATTCCATAGCGATACCAGGTGTTTTGATGATTTTACTGCTTTGCCTTTTGTTTTTATTTATTAACGCCACAGGCGAAAAAGCTTTATTAACCGTTTTTAACCTCATAACCTTTGATTTAGGTGGGATTTACTTAATATACGTTTTTATAATCATCTGTATTTTAATTTACATAGCTGCCACAAAAACCGGGAGTATTAAGCTGGGTGAGGGCGCTCCTCAATATTCCAACATAAGCTGGATAAGCATGTTGTTTTGTGCATGTATAGGTTCAAGCATTTTATATTGGGGCGTTATAGAATGGATTTACTACTTCCAGTCGCCGCCGTTTGGTATTGAGCCTTTTTCTGCGGAAGCGGCCGAGCTTTCTATAGGGTATTCCATGTTTCATTGGGGCATAAGCGGCTGGGCTACGTATTGCTTGGCAGCAATTATCATCGCTTATTGCTTTTTTGTAAGAAAAAACACTCAGTTCCGAATAAGCGCTTCATGTGGTATGCTGGGAGAAAGCAAAAGCAGAAAAAAAGACATTTTAGCGAAGGTTATAGATGTATTTGTTATAGTTGGTTTGTGCTCCGGTGTTGCTGTCAGTATAGCTATTGGAACGCCAATGGTTGCCTACGGGCTGAATATTATGTTTAACGTTCCAATGTCTACTCTTACCAATGTCTTTATCGCCGTGTTTTGGGCGGCTATTTTCAGCGCTTCGGCCTTATCCGGCATAGATAAAGGCATTAAGGTATTAAGTAATGCAAATTCTCTGATAGCCATTATATTTATTGCGTTTATTTTCATTTACGGCAATACATCGTTTATGTTTAACAATGCGGTAAACAGCGTAGGATATATGCTGCAAAACTACTTGCGTATGAGTTTTTATACAGACCCTGTTTCCCAAACCGGCTTCCCCCAGACATGGACGGTTTTTTATTGGGCCTGGTGGATTTCATACGTGCCTGTTATGGGGCTGTTTATAGCTAAAATTTCACGGGGCAGAACCATAAGGCAAGTAATTATTGGAACAACTGTTTTCGGAAGCCTTGGCTGTTGGATGTTTCAAGCTGTTCTTAGCGGGTATGCACTAAACCTTCAATTAACCGGCATTTTGGACTCGGTTGCGGCGCTTAAGGCCGGAGGTGACTACGCAACTATTATGGCTATCCTTAATACACTGCCTTTTCCTAAAGCAGCTATATTTGTGTTTGTTGTCCTTGCCTTTATTTTCTTGGCAACAACATGTGACTCCAGCGCCTATATTTTAGCCACTATAGCGTCCAAAAGGATTTCTGTATATGACGAACCCGGAAGACTAAACAGGCTTATATGGTGTGTTACAATTATTTTATGGCCTATAGTTCTAATTATTTTAGGCGGTATGGAATCAGTAAAGCTTTGTTCAATCATAGGTTCTTTGCCGTTGCTCGTGATTTTTGGAGTTATGATTTATAACTTTTTTAAAGATGTTGTTATCAATACCAATAAAAACGTTAAGTTGCCGTAGTAGGGAAAAGTCAAAGGAGTGGTTATATTGGTCATTAAAGAAGCCGCAAAGGAAATACCGGTTTTAAAAGAAACAGATGTTCTTGTTGTAGGAAGCGGCCCCGCCGGGCTTGCAGCGGCAATAGCAGCCAGCCGCGAGGGTGTTGATGTTGTTTTGCTTGAAAGATTCGGCTGTTTTGGCGGAGTTATAAGCCAGGTAGGTGTTGAAGGTTTTGCATGGTATCGTCATGAAGATACGGTTGAGGCAGGAGGGCTTGCCTTTGAATTTGAGGAGGCTTTTAAAACTATCGCCTATGATAACCCTGAATGTCAATCCAAAAGCCAAGCTCTTGATGCCGAAATGTTTAAGTTTGTGGCTGATAAGCTGGTAGAAGACGCGGGAATTATGCCTATACTTCATTGTTCGGCTGTTGAGGCCATAGTTGAGGATGGGATAATTAAGGGCGTGATAACCGAAAGCAAATCCGGTCGTATGGCAATTTTAGCTAAACGTGTGGTAGACTGTTCAGGTGATGCCGATATAGCGGCTTTTGCCGGGGTGCCCTTTCAAAAGGCCGACAAAAGCCAATTGATGAGCGTTACAACAATGTTTCATTGCAAGGGAGTTGATACGGACAGATTCAAGAAATACGTATCAGAAGAGCTTAAGCCTACATACAAGGATTGGGGAGGTTATTGGTCTATAAAAACTACCGGTAAAGAGGATGACCTTTTTAGCCCATACTTTGAAAAACCGTTTGTAGAAGGTGTTTTGGAGGGCTTAGTGCCAAAAGAGGACGATGTTTGCCTTGGGGGCTCTTGGAGTAGTGTTACTCAATACGGCGAAGTAACCCAACTTAATGTTGTGTTTATTTCAAACATAGATTGCACTGATGTGCTTGATCTAACAAAAGCTGAAATAACAGGCAGACGAAACGCCCTGCATTGCGTCGAAATACTGCGTAAAAAGGTGCCCGGCTTTGAAAATGCCGCTCTTAGAAATTTTGGCATGACGTTAGGTACAAGAGAGTCACGAAAAATAGACGGTCATTATTGCCTGACCTCAACCGATGTAATGGAGCAGGGGCGGTTCGAGGATTCAATCGCTATTTTTCCTGAGTTTATTGACGGCGTAGGATATTTAATAAAGCCAACTACAGGGCGTTACTATCAAATACCTTATGGCTGTATTCTACCGAAAAAAATTGATAACCTTTTGGTTGCCGGAAGATGTATTTCAGGAGATAAAATTGCACATGTATCCTTTAGGAATATGGCATGTTGCGTAGCGACAGGTCAAGCAGCCGGAGTAGCTTGTGCCGTTTCTATAAAGAATAACACAACAACAGCTAATGTGCCTGTATCAAAGGTTCAAGAGGCGCTTAAAAAGCAAGGTGTACGTATTTTATAAAATTAATAAAGGTGGTGTTCAGTGTGAACTACGCTAAAACTTTAACTTCAGACGTGCTTGTTTTTGGCGCCGGGCCTGCGGGTATATCCGCCGCAGTTTCTGCAGCAAGGGAAGGTAAAACCGTAAGGCTTATAGAAACACAAAATGTTATCGGCGGTGTGTTGTCCGCTTGCCCGGGTATGATGCTTGGCGCCGGATATCCATGCAAAAAAACAATTGGCGGCTTTTTTCAGGAGCTGGTAGACAGAATGTCGGAGCAAAACCCACCAATAGGTGAACGCCGGGTTTGCAGCCTTGAAAACTTTGGCGACGAGGTTGTTTATTCCTACGAACATACCGTATCGTTATTCTACGACATTCTTCAAGAAGCTGGGGTAACCCTTCATATTAATCATATGCCGCTTAATGTCTTGTTGCAGGATAACAAGATTACAGGTGTGGAGGTTGTAAACAGCAATGGTTTAAACCTGTTTACAGCCGGAGTTTATCTTGACTGCACAGGCAACGGTGATATTGCTGTAAAAGCCGGAGTGCCTTATATTCTTGGCAATGAGCAGGGGCTTATGATGGGCGCAACCCTTACGTTTTTCATGGAAAATGTAAACTGGGAAAAGGCTTTTGCCGATGACACGGATCCTTACTTTACGGCATATGCTGAGCAGGCTATAAAAGATGGTAAAATACATGAATCCATCCCCCAAATTTATATGCTTAAAGGGTATAGAGAGGGCAGCGTGTTTTTTAACACCGTAACCGTAACGGGCGTTGACGGAACCGACAGCGACAGCGTTCTGGCCGGTACGAACACAGCAAGGAAACGTGTATTGGATTTAGCTAAGTTTTGCAAGGAAAACTTACCTGGCTTTGAAAACAGCTTCGTTTCCCGAATAGGTAATGTTGTTGGAATCAGAGAAACAAGAAAGCTAGAGGGTCTTTATCAAATTACATACGGCGACATATTTAAAGGCGAAAAGTTTCAAGACGGCATAGTTGCATGTGATAATCCGCTGGACGAGGTTTTCAGAGACGAAGAGACTAAGTTTTATTCCCACGAGGCCGCGCTGGAGCATGGCAATTACTACACAATACCGTTCAGATGTTTTGTTCCGAAGGAAATAAAAAACCTGATGTTTGCTGGACGTAATATTTCCGTTGATGTTAAGGCTTTTGCGTCGGTCAGAGGTATGCCTCAATGTATGATAATGGGTCAAGCGATAGGTATTGGGGCGGCAATTGCGTTAAACGAAAAAACTGATGTGCAGCAAATTAACCATGTTTCTGTTGTATCCAGACTTATTGAACATGGGGTAAAGGGTATAGGCGGTAACTCTCTTTAAAGCTTATCCAACAATGTTATCGGCTGGTTTATATAACAATCTATGATTTTAGTCAGGATTGGTATAAGGTCAGTTATGATAAAAACAAAAAAATGGAGGTTTGGCTATGAATGAAAAAAAATCAACAGGCATGGCTATCGACAAGGCGGTGTTTATACCCGCAACGGCTGTTACACTAGCTTTGGGTATATTCTTCTTTGCCTTTCCAAGCCAAAGCAACGAAGTGTTGAACAAAATCCATGCGTTTACAACCAATGAATTAGGCTGGTTTTTCCTGCTGTTTACGGTTGGATTGTTTGGGCTTTGCCTGTACTATGCCTTTTCCCGTATGGGTAATATTGTTCTCGGCGGTAAGGGCGAAAAGCCACAGTTTTCTACCATTACCTGGCTTGGCATGATTTTAACGGCCGGTACAGGCGGCAGCTTGCTCTATTTGGCGTCTATCGAATGGATATGGATAGCCGATGCACCACCTTTTGGCGAAGCGGCTCGAAGCATCGAGGCATATCGCTGGGCTTCAACATACGGCATGTTCCATTGGGGGCCGTCAGCATGGGCTTTTTATATAGCCGCTGCTGTGCCGATTGGATATTTCTTCTTTGTTAAGAAAAAGAGTAATATGAAAATGTCCGAATATGCTCGCCCGTTAATCGGCGGCAAGGCGGACGGTATTATAGGTCATGTGCTTAACTTCCTCTACATATTTGGCCTTTTAGGCGGTGTTTTAACATCTCTTGCTCTTGGTACTCCGCCTATTTCCAGCGGCATTGCGTATATGCTTGGTATGTCTGAAAGTAATGTTATAATTGATACGCTTGTTATCTGTTTGTGGACGTTTATTCCGCTAGCTGCTCTTGTTTTAGGTATGCAAAAGGGCGTTTCAAAACTCAGCGATCTTAACATAAAAGGGTTTATTATATTGCTTTTGGTGCTGGTTGTTTTTGGTCCGACGTGGTTTATACTTAATCAGTCAACAGATGCGCTTGGTTTGATGATACAAAATTTTGTTTACATGAGCCTTACTACAGACCCTATCGGCAAAGGTGGTTTCCCAGCGGCTTGGACAGTGTTCTATATGTCTTGGTGGGCTGTTTACGCTCTGCCATTTGGACTGTTTATCGCTAAAATCTCAAAGGGACGTACAATAAGAGAGCTTGTATTAGGTGGGCTTGTAGCCGGTTCATTAGGTTGTATGTTATTCTATATGGTTTTACCAAACTTTGGTCTAAGCCTGCAATTAAACGGAACTGTTGACTTATTTACATCTCTTTCCGAAAAGGGTCGCGGTGGCGTTGTTGTAGATATGTTTAGTAACGCTCCCGGCGGATTTTTAATAATAATATTCTTTACTATAATCGTTTTGCTTTCATATATCACAGGCCACTGCGCCGTTGGATATTCGCTGGCTGCTTCTTGCGAAAAGCGTATAAAGGGCGACGAAGATCCTCAAAAATGGAACATGGCGTTTTGGCTCGTTTTAGCTGGTATTGTTTCCTTAGGTTTGTATCTGCTTAACAGGGAAGCGCTTGCGCCTTTGCAGACAGTTTCTATAATAACCGGTTTCCCGATTTGCTTTGCTATACTAATTATTGTTTTGAGCTTCTTTAAGCAAGTTAAAAAAGACTTCCCCGAGGGGTTGCCTATACCGACAAAAAGCGGCGAAAGACTGTATGGTGAGGCTGACACTGACTAATACTAATCATGTTTTTAATGAATCTTAAACCAAATGGCAGCAAGCCTTAATACAAGCGCTTGCTGCCATAAACTTTTCATTCTTGATTATTTGATTAGCTTACGAAACTGCGCCGGAGTAATACCTTCTAGCTTTTTAAACAGTTTTATAAAATAACCCGCTTCGTTAAACCCTAAATCTTCTGAAATTTGTGCAACAGGAGAATTTGTTGTTTCAAGCATTTGTTTAGCAAGGGTTATTTTCAAGCGGATTAAATATTGAGAAAAGTTGCTGTTCATTTCTTTCTTAAATAATTTGCTAAAATAACTTGTGCTTATATGGCAAAGGTTTGCAAGCTCGTTTTGAGTGGGCATTTTATCCTTATGCTGAAAAATATAATCAATTGCGGGGCGAAGCGTAGGGCTTATACGGGCTGAATTTTTGGCTGTGAGTTTGTTAAACTCTGTGTCGGCGGTGGAGCGTGTTATTTCGTTAATAACGTCTTCCATTATGTTTGTGATCGAAAAACCTTCGGGATCACTGCTTTCATCCAATTCTTTATTATTTAAGGATTTATAATAAAGGTTATAAAGCGAATTTTTTATTAATGAATCCTTTATTATATAGTTCGATATTTTCCAAATCATATTAGCTATTTTTTCTATTTTTTCATATGTAAACTGAGGCAGCTTGGCATATTCCTGATACATTTGTTCTCCTAAGGAAAAGGCTGTGTTTTTACTGTCGTTAATTATTTTTTCAAGGGGATGATCGTTATCAACCAGAAGCACCTGGCCGGCCATAATCGCCCCAATATATTTTTCATAGGCTATAATCGGTATCGCTACATCTACAATATTACAATGGCATAAATAAATAAACGGTCCGTTTAAAAGCACTGCCTCAAACCCAGCCCGGGAATCACATCGCTGGCATATTTTAAACGTTTCAGGGTTGCTTCTGACAATTCTGCAAAAGGAATTACACCGGCTGTGAGATGTTTTAGGTACACCTTTATAATCCACTGTTATAAGAGCCATACCTGTAACATCTGCGAGCATTTCCTGAATCTCTTCCCACTGCTCAAGGTCAAGGATGTTATTTAGTGTTAAAATATTATTATTCACAACCGGTCCCTCCTTGTGGATATAGAAAAATTTTGTATATATTATACATTAATCAGCAAAAAAATCCAATACCTTACGAAAAAGGTTATCTCAAAACGTTTTTATTATTATAAGTCTAAAAAAATAGATATTGCTTTAAAAAATAACATGGTGTAAAATACTTTAAATATACTTTTACCCCGGCCGTGAAAAAAATCAGGGAGAGATGTTATATGTTTGGTATTTTTGATACACATGCCCATTATGACGAGCAGTGCTTCACAAAAAACTTGCCTGATATTTTGGATAATCAGCTTAAAAATGGCGTTTCTCATATTATAAACTGTGGCTCCAGCGTCCCCTCATCCATTCGTTCCGTTAACCTTGCTAAAAAATATGATTTTGTTTATGCTGCTGTTGGTGTTTTTCCGTTAGAGGTTGATAACCTTGAACCCAATTGGCTTGACGAAATAACCTGTCTTTGCAAGGAAAAAAAGGTTGTAGCCGTTGGAGAAATCGGACTTGACTATTTTAATAAGGATAACGACCGTGTGACTCAGCAAAAGGTATTTAGGTTGCAGCTTGAGCTGGCTCAAAGGCTTAACCTTCCAGTTCAAATACATGACCGTGACGCTGACGCCGATACTATAAAGCTGGTTGAGGAGTTTAAGCCAAAAGGCCTGGTTCACCGTTTTTTTAGCCCGGTGGAAGCTGCTAAACGGTTTATTGAGTTAGGGTTATACTTGGGTATAGGTTGTGCTGTAACTTACTCTTACGGCGAGCTGCTTATACCAACTCTCAAAGAAATGCCCCTTGAAATGCTTGTTCTTGAAACAGATTGCCCCTTTTTGCCCCCAAGCCATCTGGAAGGCAAGGACGCCACATCCGACATGCTTGTTTTTGCAGCCGAACGTATCGCTCAAATCCGTGGCGATGTAACAGCACAGCAAATTGTTGACATAACCCGTGAAAATGCGTGCCGTCTTTATAAAATTAACTAATCATATTTAGGCAGATAACTGGCATTATTCATGGCAATACCGGGCATTTGCCCGTAAATATAAAGGAGATGAGTGAAGGTATGAACGAAATGCTAAACAGGTACTTTAAGATTTCAGAAAGAGGGTCAACAGTTTCCACTGAAATTATCGGTGGGGCAACAACGTTCGCTACTATGGCGTACATACTTATAGTTATGCCCGGGGCAATGTCTACAGCAGGCATAAATCCTTCGGGTGTGCTTATATGTACAGCTTTTACTACCGCTATTGCGTGTATCTTTATGGGGTTATATGCAAATATGCCCATATGTATGGCGCCGGTTTTAGTTATCCCAAACATTGCGGCGCAAATGATAGCGGATGGTACGGCAAGTTTTGAGCAAACCTTTGGCATATTTTTTCTGACAGGTATTGTGTTTTTGCTTATCTCACTTTTAAAGCTCCGTGAAATGTTTGCCAGATGTTTGCCTAAAAACATTAAAATTGGTATAAGCGCAGCAGTCGGCTTTTTAATTGTTCGTATAGGCTTAGGCTCAGCAGGGTTTTTAACAGATTCTCTTATCGGTTTTTCAGACTTAACAACAAAACCTATGATTCTTAGTATTATCGGGCTTTTGCTTGCTATTACATTCACATACACAAAATTTAAAATTAATGGCAGAGAGTATCGGATTCGCGGCAGCTTACTCATATCAATAGTGCTTACTACAATAATTGGCTTATTTATGGGTGTTGTACAATTCCCGGCTTCTGTATTTACAGGCGCAGACTTTTCAGCAGTCGGCGAGGTTGCTTTTAAAATAGACATTTTAGGAGCCCTTAATTTAAAATATGTACCGTTTTTCCTGTTATTTTTAATTAATGACTTTTTTGGAACAATGGGCAGCTCTCTAGCTCTAGCCGGCAAGGCAGGTCTTTTGGACGAGGACGGCAACTTCCCGGCTATCGGAAGGGTATTCCTTGTTGACGCTTCGGCTACAGTTCTCGGCAGCTTATTCGGTATTACTACTATAAGTACGTTTGCGGAATCAGCGGCAGGTATAGAATCTGGAAGCCGCACAGGTCTTTCGGCTATTGTAACCGCCTTGTTTTTCCTACTCTGCATGTTCTTTGCGCCTTTGTTTATTATGATTCCTGGCGCAGCTACAGGCTCTGCTTTAATAATAATCGGCGTATCCTTAGTTGAAACTCTTAGCAACGTAGACTTTACTCCTGCAGATTTTGTGCCGGTTGCAGTTATGATAATTGTTACAATATTTGCTTTTGATTTTGTTGGGGGCATTGCTATCGGTATGTTTGCGTATCTGTTTATTCAGATTTTACGTGCTGTATTAGGCGGAGAAAAAGACCAGCTTCCCACATTACCTGTTGTTATTTTAGCGGCTCTTATGGTATTGTATTTTATATTCTAATTATTTCTGTTAAAAAAGAGCATGTGCCGGTTTGAATTTCACATAGGCACTTGCTCTTTTTTTAACCAAATTGACGGCATTTATTTTTTATTATCCATCTCAAGCAGCATAGAATGGAACTTAGACGCATGATAACATTCATCCTCTGCATATTGCCTGAAAACACTTTTAATATCGCTTTCTTTTATCTCTTCCGCATAGTTTTGATAATCTCTTACAAGCTCCATTGAATTTTCCCATGCCCGTAAAACCCTATCCCGGGTTGTTATTTCTACGCCTTTGCTCATGATAAACCTCCTAAATATATTATACCTCTTTTCAAGCTCTATCTTATTATTTGTAATCAAGGGAATAATATCCACAATTTTGTTAAAAATAATAAATGCTTTATCAAGGAAGGAGAGATTAAATACGATGGATAACAATTTTATGAATAAAGACTCTTTTATAGGGCTTGGGAAAAACCCTAATCCCCATGTGTCGGACATACCTGTTGGCTTTGGAATGGAGCTTATGCAAAACGGTGAAGCACGTAAAAACTTTGAAAGCCTAAGTGATATGGATAAAAACAAACTTATCGGATATATTCAAGGCGGCGTCACGGGGGATGAAGCAAGACTTAGAATTGATAACTCAATAAAAAATTTGAACAGTGGAAATTTAAATTTCTTTATATAAAATGATTACTCAATTGTTAAATTTGGAATGTTATACACCCGAACATGTTGGGAAAAAAAATATTTTACTTACACACAGCAAAATATGCAAAGTCGGTTCAGAGCGTTTAAGCGGCAATGAGATTACTACAATAGATTGCAGAGGGCTTATGGCTTTTCCGGGTATTGTTGACGGCCATGTTCATATTATCGGCGGCGGCGGTGAAAATGGTTTTACAAGCCGGTTAAACGAGCTTGAAATAGATGATGTTGTTTCAGCCGGTGTTACAACTGTAGTAGGCCTTCTTGGTACAGATAACCAAACGAAAAGCCTTAAAGCTCTTTTAGCGAAAGCAAAAGCCTTAGAGGAGCAGGGGATTACAGCCTTCATATATTCAGGCAGTTATGAAATCCCTATAGTAACCTTTACAGGGGATATTACTGAGGATTTGATACTAATAGATAAGGTAGTCGGCGCCGGGGAAATAGCAGTTTCTGATCATCGGTCTACCTTTACGGATATAAATGAGCTTATTAAGCTGGCTTCAAAAGCCCATATCGGCGGGTTAATAAGCGGTAAAGCAGGGATTGTCCAGCTTCATATAGGTGACGGAAAAAAGGGGCTTACACCTGTAACAGATATGCTTAATATGTGTGACCTGCCAAAGGAAGTTATTTTGCCAACTCATGTTAACAGAAATGCTTCCTTATTCGAGCAAGCCATAGGTTATTTAAGATCAGGAGGGTACGTAGACCTTACATCTGACGAAAAGGCGGGTCTGCCTGCGCCGGAAGCCATTAAAAAACTACTTGATCAAGGGATAAATATAGATAATGTAACGTTAAGCTCCGACGCAAACGGAAGTTGCCCTGACGGAAGCGTATGCCGCATTGGAAGCCTCTACGACGATGTTGTAGGCTGCATCAGAGCGGAAAAAATAAATCCTGAAATAATATTTAATCTGGTAACAGAAAACCCGGCAAAGAGAATAAAGCAATATCCAAGAAAAGGTGTCCTTGCAGCAGGAAGCGACGCAGATATTCTAATTACCGATAAAGAGTTTAATATAGTAATGCTTTTTAGCATGGGAAAAATGATGTTAAACAACTTACAGCATAATAACATAATAACATAATTTCATCATAATGGAGTGTACTTAATGAGCGATACAAAGGGACATCTTATTATTATCGGCGGAGCGGAGGATAAGCAAGGGGAGTGCTCTATACTAAAACAAGCGCCGCAAATGATAAACCCGGACGACCTTTTTACTATTTTAACTACGGCCACAGAGAAGCCGGAGGAAAGCGGGGATGAATACAACCAGATTTTTTCAAGCTTTGGAATGAATAACATTCAGGTTTTAAATATAAACACAAGAGATCAGGCTAATGACAAAAGGCTTTGCGACTTACTTGATAAGTCCAAAGGGATTTTTTTTACAGGCGGCGATCAGCTTAGAATTACAAGTATTTTAGGCGGAACTAAAACCTATAGTATAATTAAAAGCATTTATACACGAGGTGGCTTGATTATGGGTACAAGCGCCGGCGCTTCTGTTATGAGCTCGACTATGATAGTAAAGGGCGAGGATAACAAGCCGGCTAAAAAATGTACTTTAAAAATGGCGCCGGGTCTTGATTTGTTAAACAACTCAATAATCGATCAGCATTTCGACCAGCGGGGCAGATTCGGACGTCTTCTGACAGGTGTAGCCGAAAACCCGGATGTCCTTGGAATAGGCATTGATGAGGACACGGCTATAAAAGTGTTTCCCGATATGCATTTTGAGATTTTAGGAACAAATACGGTTACAATAATTGACGGTCAAACGATAAAAAGCTCTAACGTATCCGAGCAGGAGCAAAATGAGATGCTTGCCATAATTGGCGTAACAGTCCATACATTGCCGGAGTTATACGGCTTTGATATGAAAACAAGGCAGGTTTTAAGGCTTAAAAGCAAGGAGACAAAAGATGGAAATCATTGACATATCCATATATAAAGGCAGAAATATTTACAGTCATAAGCCTGCTATAAAAATGCTGGTAGACATAGGTGAATATTACGATAGACCTACAAAGGACATTGAAGGCTTTAATGAAAAGTTGCTTAAAAGCTTCCCCAATCTAAAATATAACTGCTGCAGCCTAGGTTATGAGGGGGGCTTTTTAGAGCGCCTTAACGAAGGTACTTATTTAGCTCATGTACTTGAGCATGTTATTTTAGACATACAAAATACATTAGGTTACGACGTAAAATACGGCAAAACAAGAATATTCAAAGAGCCGTCATTATACCATGTTATTTTTCAGCAGGAAAATGAGATGTGCGCTTTGGAATGCTGTAAGGTAGCTGTTTTTGTTTTGAATTATTTTCTGAAACAAACAGATTTGGACATAAACGAATTTATAGACTATTTACAGAAGGTTAGGCTGGATACTTCTTTAGGCCCAAGCACTGCCGCTATTGTGGATGAAGCAAAGAAACGAAACATTCCTATTACAAGAATAGGTTATGAAAGCCTTGTGCGCTTAGGTTATGGGAAATTCAGCAAGCTCATTCAATCAACGCTTTCAGACGAAACCTCATGTATTTCCGCCGACATATCCTGCAATAAGCAGCTTACAAAGCTGATTTTAGACGATCATAACATTCCCGTGCCTTATGGTAAAGTAGTATATACCGATATTTCAGCGGTTATGGCTGCAAAGGAAATAGGTATGCCGGTTGTTGTTAAGCCGTTTAACGGCAATCAAGGTAAAGGCGTCAGAATAAATTTAACAACAGAAGAACAGGTTAAAAAAGCGTTTTTTGAAGCATGTAAATACAGCTCAGGTATTATTATTGAAAAGTTTGTACACGGCAATGACTATAGGGTGCTAGTTGTTGACGGAAAGGTTAGGGCGGTTGCCCAAAGGCTTCCGGCAATGGTAACAGGAGATGGAGCCCATACAATAAAAGAGCTTGTGGATATTGTTAATGACGACCCATTGCGGGGTGATGAGCACGAAAAGGCGCTTACGAGAATTCAGCTTTCGGAAGCAGAGTTAAGTGTTTTGGAAAGCAAAGGTTTAACAGTTGATTATATCCCCGCAAAGGGAGAAAAGGTTACGCTTAGGGAAAACGGCAACATAAGTACAGGCGGAACCGCAATCGACTGTACGGATATTATTCATCCGGATAATGCCGAAATTGCCGTTAATGCAGCTAATGCCATAGGTATAGATATTGCGGGCATTGATATGGTTGCAGAGGACATCAGCAAGTCCATACATTATTCCATAGGCGCTGTTATTGAGGTTAATACGGCTCCCGGAATAAGAATGCATTTGTATCCGTCGGCTGGAAAGCCGCAAAATGTAGCTAAGGACATAGTAGACTTTTTGTTCCCTGAAGGAAAGGAACAGGGCTTTCCTATTGTTTCCGTAACAGGCACAAACGGCAAAACCACTACAGTAAGACTAATAAACCATACTCTGACCTTATCCGGCAAAACCTCTGGCATGACAAGCACAAGCGGCTCGTTTATCGGCAAAAAATGCATATGCAAAGGGGATAATTCAGGCCCTAGAAGCGCTAAAGCCTTGCTTGCAAACAAACAGATAGACGTTGCTGTATTGGAAACTGCAAGAGGTGGCATCATTCGTGAAGGGCTTGGTTATGATTTAGCCGACGTTGGTATAATAACCAATATTACAAATGACCATCTTGGAATAGACGGCATTAAAAGCATTGAGGATTTGGCATTTGTTAAGTCATTGGTAGCAGAAGCCGTTAAAGACAGCGGTTATACTGTTTTAAACGCCGAGGACGGGATGACACCTTTTGTTTTAAAGCGGGTAAAAACAAAGGTTATGTTGTTTTATAACCGGTTTGAGAACATTAAAGTAAACAATATTTCGGATTATATTCAGGTGTATAATGATAACGGATTAATTAAAATTAAGGATAATAGTCAAGTTATCCCGGTTGCGTCAGTTAAGGATATTCCGATTACTCATAACGGCTTATTAGATTGTAATATTTTTAACAGCCTTGCGGCGGTATGTGCGTTATATTCGTTAAAGGTGCCGGTTGCTTGTATCGCAGAAGGGCTTAAAAGTTTTGATTATAATCCCGGAAGATTTGACATCATAGAAAAAAACGGTTACAAAATTATGCTGGATTACGCCCATAACGTTTCAGGTTATGAAGAGGTTATAAAGTTATGCAAAAAACTTAACGCTAAAAGGCGTATCGGGATTATCGGAATGCCGGGGGATAGACCTGATGATGAAATAAAACATGTAGGGCAAATTTGCGCCCAGGCTTTTGACATGATTTATATTAAAGAGGATATGGATCTTAGAAATAGGAAAAAAAGCGAGGTCGCCCAAATTCTTTTTGAGGGAGTTACGAGCATAAACTTCCCAAAAGAGAAAGCTGTTATTGTGGACACAGAAACAGAGGCGCTAAAACAAGCAATGGAAAATGCAGCCGAAGGGGATTTTATTGCTGTTTTATATGAAAAACTAGAGCCTCTTGTTGAGCTGATTGATAATTAATAAAACTTACAAGGGTTTATATATACTTAAATCATGGGCCAATGTCCGGATCTTCTCGGCAATAAACGTAATTGTACGAATGAATTCTTCATCACTTTTGCCTGTTGGGTCGTCAAGCCCCCAATCTTCACGGCGCTTGCAAGGCAGATAAGGGCATTCCACATTGCAGCCCATTGTGACAACCACGTCAACAGGTGGGATTTCATGAAGTAGCTTTGACCGCTGGGTTTTTTCCATATTTATACCGTAAAGCTGCTTCATAAGCCGCACAGCGTCTTGGTTTATTTGGGGCTTTACTTCCGTTCCTGCCGAATAGCTTTCAAATACATGACTTGCAAAAAACTTACCGAGAGCCTCTGCTATTTGGCTTCGGCAGGAATTATGAACGCAGATAAATGCCACTTTAGGTTTACTCATTTGGAAACCATCCTTTCGTGTTGTTGGCAACCCGTACCAGCATAAGCATAACCGGTACCTCAACAAGCACCCCAACGATTGTCGCAAGGGCCACTGGGCTTCCGGCTCCAAACAGTGCGATAGCTACGGCTACGGCAAGCTCAAAAAAGTTAGATGCGCCAATCATTCCGGCGGGAGCGGCTATGTTGTGAGGAAGCCTTATCAGCTTACAGGCAATATATGCAACAAAGAAAATTATAACGGTTTGTAAAATTAAAGGTACTGCAATCAAAACGATGTGCAGCGGATTTTCCAAAATAACGTTGCCTTGAAACGAGAAAATAATTATTAAAGTTAACAACAAGCCACCAATTGTCACATTATTAAACCTTGGTATAAAGACGCCGTCAAAATATTCCTGCCCCTTAGTTTTTGTGACAATATTACGCGTCAAAACACCACCTGCAAGCGGTATAACCACAAACAACACCACTGACAGAATCAGCGTATTCCACGGAATTTGAACACCACCCATACCGAGTAAAAAGGCCACAATCGGCGTAAAGGCTACGAGAATGATTAAATCGTTTGTTGCTACTTGAACTACGGTGTATGCCGGATTTCCTTTAGTCAGATGTGACCAAACAAAAACCATAGCCGTACAAGGGGCGGCTCCCAGCAGAACAGCTCCGGCAAGATAATCCTTTGCAAGCCCCGGTGGTATCAGCCCTTTAAACACTACAAAAAAGAACAGGCTGGTTATACCGAACATGGTAAAGGGTTTGATGAGCCAGTTTGTAATCCAAGTAACAAACAAGCCTTTTGGGTTTTTGCCAACGTTTTTTATGCTGTTAAAATCTACTTTCATCATCATAGGGTAAATCATCAGCCAAATCAAAACGGCAATGGGGATAGACACATTAGCGTATTCAAACTGCCCTAAAAAGGACGGTATTGCAGGGATAAACTTACCGATAAGTACGCCAACTACCATACAGACAATTACCCAAACGGTTAGGTATCGCTCAAAAAAACCTATACCTGATGATTGCTCTTTGCTCATTTTTGAACACCGGCCTTTTCAATCAGTTTTTTCACATCATCAACAGACAAGAGCTTACCGTAAGCCATTACCTTTGAATTTATAACCAAAGCCGGAGTTGACATAACACCATACTTTGCTATTTCGACCACATCGCCAATGTTAAGCACTTCATCCTCAAAACCCATGTCTCGGACGGCGATTTTGGTATTTTCAAAGGTATCAGCGCTTTTTTTACAGCAAGCGCCAAGCACGATAAAGCGTGAATTTTTCACGTCACCGATATCACAGCTTCCGCCACAGGCGCAAGTTGATTTAATTCCCGGTTCAGTGGCTCCCGAACAGCAGCCGGCGTTTTCTTTTTTCTTTCCAAAATTAAATAATGACATAATTAATCCTCCTTATTTTTTTATGTTTAGGGTTGGAAACAGTATTATCAGGATTGGTATTATACCATTAAAAATGAAAATGCATTAAACAAATATCCAATAACAATTATTCCAACA
>CAZEYG010000004.1:8713-18660 GCA_964516575.1 uncultured Defluviitaleaceae bacterium | reverse complement strand
AGGGTTGAAGCAACAACCGAAAGGGCAACCTCTCTAGCGCCGTCGATAGCGGCGGTTTTTTTGTCCTCACCTTCCTCAATCTTTCGGAATATGCTTTCAAGCACTACTATTGAGTTGTCAACTAACATACCGATTCCAAGCGCAAGCCCACCAAGGGACATAACGTTAAGGGTTATGTTGGCATAATACATAAGAACAAACGTTGCAATTATTGAAATAGGCATTGCCGCCGCTACTATGAGGGTGGTTCTGAAGTCCCTCAAAAATATAAACAGAATGATTACCGCCAGCAAGCCGCCATACATAGCGGAGGATGACACAGTAGTCAGAGTCATAGTTACAAACTCTGCCGGATCCATAATAATTTTTATATTAAGATCCGGAGATTCACGCTTGATTTTCTCCATTTCACTAATAACGGCTCTTGAAACGTTAACTGTGTTTGCTGTAGATTGTTTTTGGATAGACAATGTAACGCTTGGTATGCCGTTCATGTAGGAAAGAGAGGTGCTTTCCTTATAAACCTCCTCAACCTTTGCCACGTCGGAAAGAAATATTGTGCCGCCGGATGGAGCCATTATTGTAAGGCTTCTGATATCATCAACGCTTTCATACTCGCCGGAAACACGAAGCTGCAGCCGTTTTTCCCCCTGTTTAATATTTCCGGCGGGGGTGTTTCGGTTTTCAGAGGCTATAGTCTGAATAATTTGGTTTTCGGTTACGCCGTAACCCCGGAGCTTCTCTTCCTCCAGCGTAATATGGATTTCCTTTTCCTTTCCGCCTGTGATGTTAACGGAGGCGACGCCGTCCTGACGCTCAAAACGGTTTGCTATTTTATCGTCTACAAGGCGTTTAAGCGCAACAAGGTCGTGTTTGTCGCTGGATACGCCGATTAATATAGAGCTCATTGAGTTAATATCCAGCTTCATAACCCGTGGGTCATCCGCCGCTTCCGGCAAAAAGCCTTTAACAAGGTCGATACGCTCACGAATATCAAGAGCGGCGTTGTCTATGTTTGTGCCGTCTTCAAACTCCAGAACAATCATAGAATTGCCGTTTGACGACGTGCTTGTTATGTTTTTAATACCGGCTACTGTGCCAAAGGCGTTTTCAAGGGGCACAGTTATAATATTTTCAATTTCAGCCGGGGCTGTGCCTGAATAGTTTGTTGTTACTATGGCAATAGGTATATTCATGTTCGGCATCATATCCAGCTTTAGGTTGTTGATTGACAAGAAACCAAAAGCTAAAACAATCAGAATAAACATTGCCGTTGTTACAGGGCGTTTTACCGCTAGTTTTGAAAGGTTCATCGGCCTGAAGCCTCCTCTTGACCAGTTATCAGTATTTTCTCGCCGTCGGATACAAAGGACTGGCCGGTTATAATAACCAACTCGCTGCCGTTAAGGCCTGATACTATTTCTATTTCTCTGCCGTTGTCTATGCCTGTAATAACAGATGTTTTTTTAGCCGTATCATCCTGAACAACATATAGGTAACTGCCCATATCATCCTCAAAAACGGAGTTTCTGGGCATAATAACTGCCGATTCGCTCATTTCCTTAACAAACCTGACCTCGGCAAACATGCCGCCTTTTATAAGGCCGTCAGGGTTTTGAAGCTGTATTTTAACCGGGTACATGTTCGTTTGGTCTGCCGCAGGGCTGACAGTTAGAAGTTTACCCTTAAACGGGTCATTACCTAAAGTCTTTATATATACATCAACAACGTCACCGGGTTGCAGCCGGTTGATTATAACCTCCGTAACCTTAACTTCCACGTTAACTGTGTCTAAATCGGCTATTGTATAAGCCGGCTGCTGGGAGGAAGTAAACTCGCCAATCTTTGCATTTTTTGATATAACCACCCCGTTAATCGGCGAACGAACCGACGTATCGGAAAGCGTATCCTTAGCTATTTCAAGCTGCAAGGCGGTAGAATCTCGTGAGGCGACAGCCTGATCGACGCCTATGCTTGCTTTTTCACGTGTTTCGCTTGCTACCTTGCCAGTTGAAATATTATAACTTTCTCGTGCGGATTTAAGACCGGCCTGGGCTTGAGCATAGGTAACTTTTGCTTGGGAATCAGCTAGTTCTGCCTGATCCTTACCAACAAGCGCCTGCTTGTATGTTGCGTCGGCTTGTTTATAAGCCAGCTCAGTTTTCTCAAAATCGTTTTTCGATATTGTACCAGCGTCGTATAAAACCTTCATGCTGTCGTAGGTAGTTTTTGCGTTGTTAAGGGCTTCTAGGGCAAGCTCGTAGGAGGCCTGGGCGTTCTTAACAGTGTTTTGTGCGTTTTCCATTGCAATCTGTGCGTTTTCAAGCTGTTTTTCGGCGCTGGAGACAGAAGCCTCAAGCTGGATAACCTGGGCATCAAATTGGCCGCCGGTTGCCGAGGTCAGGCCGCTTTGAGCCGCTCTGACGCTTTGTGAGGCAACGGCCATTTGGGTTTCTATTTGGGCGATTTGGTTGTTAATGTCTTTTTCGTCCAGCTTAAACAGAACATCATCCTTAATTACCTTGTCGCCTATGTCAAAGTATGTATCTGAAACCTTGCCGGACACTTTACTTATAACGGCTACGGTTTGAGAAGGAGTTACCCTTCCGGCGTAGGTTATTTCGTTCTTTATTGATGAGAGCTCAATGTTTTTAACCACAACCGGAACAGGGTCAGGCTCTTTGACCTCGGCGGTGCTTTGGCTGCAGCCGGTTATTAGAGTTAAGGCCATAACAATCACCGGCAATGTTTTTGAATATTTTTTAAAACTCATGTAGTAAACCTCCCGTTTCTATTTTCGTTTCCATTTTGTTTCTATTCTCGGTTTGATTCCCGTTTTGCTTCTAAAGAAATAAAAACCTTATGCAGCTCTAAAATCCCAGTATAAAGAGTTTTTTGCTGGGTTTGACTCATTGTTTCGTAGTGCTTTTTAAAAATATTGTATAGATTATCTAAGGTTGACTTAATGGCAGATATGCCCTTTTCAGTAATGGTAAGGGCGACCTTTCTTTTATCCTGCTCCTTTGGCAGACGCTCTTTTAATATATGCCCGGCGGCTGTCAAATGCTTTATAGCTGTTGACATAGTACTTTGGCTGACACCGGCAATTAACGCCAGCGACGGGATTGTGCTTATGCCAAAAAAATATATATGGCACAAAATAACGAATTGGGGCATAGTAAGTTTTTCAATCCCCTTATTGTTTTTGTTAAATTCGTTAAGATAATTATTACCCAGCCAGTTTGTGGCTATAATTATGCTTTTTAATATTTCGGCGGCAAGAGGTGAACAAGGCACATTAAGCCTTATATCGTCTCCACCGCTGACAAAGGTTTTAAGCATATTAAAGCCGCTTGTAAAACTTTCCTTTTCAGTATCGCTAAGGGAACTATAAAATCTGTCCAGCTCGTTTGTGACCAGCTCTGTGAAACGGTTTAAAAGCTCACAACCTGAATTCGTCAGATTAAAATAGATCTTCCGGCCGTCTAAAACACCGGATGTTTCGGGATATTCCCGCTTAATGTAGCCGTTATCCTCCATTTTAGACACTATACTTGATAGGCTGCTTAAAGTTTGACCTTGTTTTTTGGCTATTTCCGTCAGGGTTCGGATTTTATTGTAACCAATGTCGAACAAGATAGAATACTGCCTGCCGCTAGCGCCACATTGGGCGGGGCCGGGGGCTGTGCCTACAGTTGTTAGGCTTCGCATAATGTTGGATGTTTTATAGCAGACGATGCTTTTTGCAAGCATAAGCATCATTGTGGCTACTTCTTTGGTTTCTGGCAGATGGTTTTCCATAACTTTACCCCATAGATTAATGTAATGTTTTACATTCAATATATTTTAGACTAAATATGTTTTACTGTCAATATATTTCCACAATAAAGTATTTAATTTTTTTGCTGCTGCAATAATACATTTCTAATGATAAGTTTTGCAGATTTCATTTTCTTGATTCTAAAGACAAAAAAATAACCGCCCCCTGTGTAATGATAAGCGGTGGTTATTTCTTGTAAACAATCTGTAAGTCCTGCCTTTTAAGCGGCTGGTCAGGGCATATTTACTATAACATAACGGTTTATATAGTAGCCAAAATCCTTAAAGCGTCGGCGCCAATTAAAACCTCGCCGTGTTCTGCAAGGAAGTATCGTGTTATAACAGTAGAATAATGCTTTTCGCCGTACTCTGACAAAACAGAATCAATATGCTCCATAGAACCGGAATCATCCTTGGATATAAAGAGGAAGTACCTAGAATCGTTTTTATACAATATGCTTGTTCCGTCAAAACTCATGTATACTCTAGCGGAAGCTCGGGAAGCATCTTCAAGGCTTTCAAAGGAAAAAACCGTAACGACTCCCGAATCCTTAGCCGGCTCCTTTGATTCCTTAGGCGGCTCAACTGCACCTTTAGAGCGGTATTTTTTCCGCATAGTGTCTTTTGAACGGGGCAGCAGGCTGAATTTTTCTTCAATTTGAGTATGGTCAGTAACCTTTGTAACAATAATAACTATACTTTCAGATGTAATAGGTATTGCTTCTATCATGAGGGGGACGTTGTCGGCCTCAAAGTTACATTCTAAAAGAGCCTGCTCCAACATCTCACGGAAAAGCTCCTGTGTTTTAGTTGAACCATATGCAAGCTCGGTAATCTTTATATCACGCTCTACAAGATCGTCTTTTGTTAGAATAAATTTAATTTGAGTTTCGCTGATTTTTTCTATTTTCATAATAACACTTCCTTAATCAGGCTCTGACATAAGTTTAATAATAGTATACGCAGATATTAATAAAATGTAAAGAGGCAGATTATACTATTACAGCGGTAATTAAGTTATGCCATATTTCACTTATTGGAATTCATTTGAAATATTATTGCCTTTTTTGTAAATATAATGTAAAATTTCCTAGAATCCTTTGGAAGGAAAATAAGGGTAAGCTAATTTGCTTAAATAAGGCTAAATTAGCCGGAAAGCTAATTATTCCCGGCTTAAGGAAACTCATTAAGAAATGTTTTAAAAGCTTGTATGGCACATATAACCGGTTAGGGGATAAAAATGGCGGCGGATAAAAAAATAACCATAAAAGACGTTGCAAAAATGGCGAATGTTTCGGTGTCTACCGTTTCAAGAGTGCTAAACAACGCAATAGACGTAAACCCAAACACAAGAGCCAGAATACTTGAAATCATAAGTAAATTTGAATATAAGCCTAATCCGGCTGCAAAGGCTCTTGTAAACAAAATCTGCCGATATGTGGCTGTTGTTGTCCCGAATATTTATCATTCAAGCATTTCAAAAATTGTTCAGTCTATTATGAATGTTTGTCATGAGAATAATTTTGATGTACTGCTTTTTGACTTTTGTAACAACGGGGTTAAGGAGCGCCGGTTTTTGCAGACGCTGGACGATAAGCTGATAGACGGAATTATTCTTATAACAAGCACAGGGGAAGACAGCGATATAATCCAACTTGCGTCTAAGTTGCCTACGGTTGCTATAGAACGTTGTGTTAAAAGTGATATTGTGGACAGTGTTGTTTGTGATGAAAAGAAAGGTATGAACCTGCTTGTTGAGCATCTTACAAGTTACGGTCATAAAAAAATAGCGTATATAAACGGGCTGAAGGAATCGGCCAGCGCCAAGCGTAGGCTACAGGCCTTTTTGGAGGCGACTAAAAGGCACGACTTATTAATAAACCCTGATTATATCGTGAATTCACCATGGTCCCTAACAGGGGGCAGAGACGTTTTTACCCGGCTTATGAAAGACGGATGTGACGCTACCGCCGTAATTTGCGCCAGTGACCAGATTGCTTTAGGGGCAATAGGCGCCGCCTATCAGCTTAAAATTAATGTGCCCGAGCAGATGTCTGTTGTTGGTTTTGATAACTTTGAGGCAGGGCAGGTTTCTGTGCCACCTCTTACAACTCTTGACTATCCGTCTGAGGGGATAGGGACTTATGCGGCAACCCAGCTTTTAAGGCGCATAAATGACATGTCGGTCGGGTGCGGAGAATATGTGTTAGATATAAATATTTTGACTAGAGCGTCTGTTGGCTCGGTTGGTAAAATTGATTGAAATAATGGGCTTGCTAAAAACGCAAGCCCATTATTCATTTAATGTCTGCGGTTATTAAAGTCGAGCAAAGTATAAGAGCGCCACCTGTTATTTGCAGAGGGGTTAACGCTTCACCGAAAAACAAAAAACCAAACAAAACGGCCGATACAGGGTCTACGTATGTACAAACGGCTATTGTAGCCGACGACAGCTTGCTAAATAACGAGAAATAAATCATAAGAGCAATGGCCGTATGAACAACGCCGACAATAACCATAAGCGTTATTTTGTAAAAATCAAGGCTCATTAACTCGTCAATCGGCTGCCTTACCGCAATAACCGGCAAAAGAACAACAGCAATCATAAGAAGCTGGATAAAGGTTTTTACAGGGGCGTTCATTGAGCTTCTGTGCTTACAGTTTATTAGTATGACCGAGGCGTAAGTAAAGCCGGAGCATATACCCGCCACAAGGCCGGGAATGTCTCCTTTGCCCAGGCTCATAGCCGAGGCTACTACCAAAAACAAACCCACAAAGCCCATAAAAACAGTAATTACTTGTTTTTTGACCAACCGTTCCCCAAGGACTAAAGGCGAAAGCAAAATAACGTATATGGACGCCATGTTTGCCGAAAATATGGCGTTGGCTATTGTCGTATTATCTATTGAATAAAACAAAAGACACCAGTTAACCCCAATCAGCAGACCGCAAGTTATAATCCATTTAAGGCTTTTGTCTTTCAAATGACTTAAAACACTGTCTCCTGTTTTCCTAACGTAAATATAAACAACCGGCAGGCCGATAATTGCCCGGCAAAAAGCAAACAAGGGAGAGGACAGCCCTATTTTGCGTGAAAAGATTCCGATACTGCCCCAAAGCACCATCGTTAAAACCAGCTTCAGCTTATGGCTCATAACATCATGCCTGCGCTTATAAACTTAAATTCCTCAACATCAAACAAACCTCGGCTTGTAAGCCGTATTTCCGGTATAACAGGCAGCGCTAAAAAGGCCATTGACATAAAGGCGTTTATGCTTTTATCCACGCCTAAGGAATATGTCAAATCCTCCAGCTTTTTAACTTCTGCATTTACTTCGTCAAGAGGACGAGGCGACATTATTCCGCCGATAGGCAGAGGTAACGTCCTTAGAACCTTACCCTCCGAAACGACTGTTATGCCACCTTCGCCTTTACCTAGCTCGTTTATTGCAATAAGCATATCGTCGTCATTATCCCCGATAACCACAAGGTTATGTGAATCGTGGGATATAGTTGAGGCTATGGCAGCGTTTTTAAGGCTTATGCCTTCGATAAGCCCGACGCCGATGTTGCCTGAGGTTTTATGCCGTTCAACTACGGCTATCTTGCATATGCCATCCCGTTTATTGTATGAAAAGAAACCGTCCTTTGAGCTTACCTTACGCACTGCCTTTTTTGTTATAAGTGTGTTTTTTTCGACGGTTATAACATTCGCCTTGTTTGATAATATTTCGATTTTAAGGTTTTCAGCCGTAACTCTGCCGATTTTTACTGTATCTAGAACAGAGCTGTCAACCTCACCGCTGCAATCAAAAAGGGGCTTGCCGTTTTCGGCTACCTTAATGCCGTTTTTGTATACCTGCAAGATGTCCATATTTTGCAAATCGTCGATAACAACAAGGTCGGCGTAGTAGTTTGGCGCAACAGCACCTCTGTTTTTAAGCCCGTAACAGGCACAGGCGTTTATGGTTGCCATTTTTATAGCCGCTATTGGTGACAAGCCGTTAGCTACGGCAATCTTAATATTGCTGTTTATATGACCATGCTCCAAAATATCATGTGGATGTCTGTCGTCTGTGCAAAATAAACATCTGTCGATGTTTCGCTCGGTTATTCCTTTAATAAGCTCAGGAACCTCCTTTGCAACAGAGCCGTTGCGTATTTGAATATACATGCCAAGTCTTAATTTTTCAAGCATTTCATTAACAGTGCTGCATTCGTGGTCTGTTCGTACTCCGGCGGCGGCATAAGCGGCTAAATCCTTACCCGTAACCCGTGGCGCATGGCCGTCAATCAGTTCGTTCTTAAACAGCCTTAGTTTGTCGATAACCGACGTATCTCCGTTTATAACGGCAGGATAGTTCATAAGCTCACCAAGCCCAAGCACGCCGCTTAACCCAACAAGCTCCTTAAGCTCCGCCGCCGAAAGCACTGCGCCGGAATCCTCAAAATCTACCGCTGGGACACATGAGGGTAACATAACAAAAACGTCTAAAGGCAGCTCCTTTAGGTTGTCGATTATGAACCGTATGCCGTTTGCGCCGCAAACGTTAGCTATTTCGTGGGGGTCGGCTATTATGGCTGTTGTGCCCCATGGGACTACGGCTTTTGCAAATTGCCCAGGCATAACCATTGACGACTCAATGTGTACATGGCTGTCTATAAAGCCGGGGGCAACGTATTTGCCTTCTAGGTCAACCTCCCTTTCGCCGCTGTAGCTTCCTACGGCAGCAATCAAACCGTCTAAAATTGCAATATCTCCTTTTATTATTTCGGAGGTAAAAACGTTCACTATATTGCAATTTTTAAGTACAAGGTCGGCCTTTTTACGCCCGGCTGCTACGGCTATTTTGTTTTTTATGCCGCTTCTGCTTTGCACGTTACTGTCTCCTTTCAATGTCAATAAGGGCTTTTGCGTGGTTGTGTGCGTCTTTTCTTATTTGGTTAGTGTCCTTTGTAAGAAGCAGGCCGTTTTTGACGACAACTTTCCCGTTTACCATTGTCATATCAACAAGGCTTGAGTTGCCAAGGCAAACGATAGCTGTTGCCACGTTGTGGCAGCCAGCGTATGCAACATCATCCAAAGATATAGCGATAAGGTCTGCGCCTTTGCCTATTTCGACAGAGCCGATGTCTGTTCTGCCTAAAACTCTAGCGCCGCCTTTTGTTGCCATTTCAAGGATTTCCATTGCGCTAAGGCCCTTGTCGGCGTATTTTAAGTGGTTTAAAAGGTAAGCTCTGCGAACCTCTTCCCACATATTTGAGCCGTCGTTGGAAGCGCTGCCGTCGACGCCTATACCGATTTTAACGCCACTTTTCATGAGCTCTGTTGTACGGCATATACCACTTCCCAGCTTCATGTTTGATGAAGGGCAATGAGCCACGCCGACGTCGGCTTTCTTAAGTCTAAGAAGCTCGTCGTCGTTAAAGAAAATACCGTGGGCGAACCATACCCGCTCGTTAAGCCAGCCTACTTCCTCCATTAAGTCTACCGGGCGTTTGCCGTATTTCTCCATACAGAAATTTTCCTCGTCTATTGTTTCGCAAAGGTGAGTGTGGAGCATAACGTTGTATTTTTCAGCTAAATCAGCAGTTTTTCGCATAAGTCCTTTTGTTACGGAAAAGGGTGAGCATGGAGCAAGAGTTATACCGGTCATAGCAAAAGGGGATGTATCGTTGTATTTTTCAATAAGCCGGACACTATCGCTGAGTATTTCTTCTTCAGTTTGAACAACTTCTTTTGGAGGCAAACCGCCGTCTTCCTTACTTAACGACATGGAGCCTCTTGTAGCGTGGAAACGTATGCCGATTTCAGCCGCCGCCTTAAATTGCTCGTCTATGAGAGTTGACGCCGCATGTTTCGGGAAAACGTAGTGATGATCGGCGGTTGTTGTACAGCCTGTTCGTAAAAGCTCTGAAAACCCAACAAGAGAGCCGTAGTAAACAGTTTCTTCGTTCAAATGCTTCCAAAACTCGTAAAGGCCTTTAAGCCATGGGAAAAGGGGCATTTCCTGAACCTCGTCAACCCCACGGAACAAGGTTTGGTAAAGATGATGATGTGTGTTTATAAAACCCGGCAGAACAACCTTGCCGGTCATATCAATAACCTCGGCGGCTGTATTATTTCG
>CAZEYG010000004.1:0-8703 GCA_964516575.1 uncultured Defluviitaleaceae bacterium | reverse complement strand
GGTTTTGGCCAATTTCAGATATTTGGTTTCCATCTATTAGCACGTCTGTGTTTTCAAGAACTTGGTTGGACTCGTCAAAGGTCATTAGATAACCGATGTTTTTTAATAATGTTTTGGACATAATCTGTTCTCCTTATTAATGAGGCTGCCGGTAAAGCGGCAGCCTTAGGCTGTCGATAAAGGGGTTCGCCACTTTATCGAGTGCTTATTGAAAAAAAACCTACACGCCGCCTACGGCGTCATTAGGGCATTTCTTTGCGTTTTGGTCGGGATAAATCCGTCCAAAACCTTTAAAGTCTGAGACGTTAAAACCTAAAAAACTTAGCTGTCGATAATCTGAGGCTGCCGGTAGGTAAAGCGGCAGCCTTGGTATAAATGTAATGATTTCCCCTTCAAGTTTACGACTTATGCAAAGAACAGCTTAAATAGGAACAACGCCGCAACAACAAGCATAACGCCGCTTACGTCTTTGCGCTTGCCTGATAAAAGCTTTAATATAACATAACTTAAAACGCCGAACACAAGACCTTCCGCAATACTGTATGCAAGAGGCATCATGATAATAGCCATAAACGCCGGAAACCCTTCTGTAAAATCCTTGAAGTCAATCTTTGTAACAGACTCAATCATAAACAAGCCAACGATTATAAGAGCCGGAGCTGTTGCAAAGGCGGGGATAGCCCCGAATATAGGAGAGAATATAAGGGCAAGGGCAAAGAAAGCCGCTGTAACAACAGAAGCGAGGCCTGTTCTGCCGCCTTCAGCAACACCGGAAGCGCTTTCTACGAAGGTTGTAACAGTTGATGTACCGAGAACAGCGCCGGCGGTTGTAGCCACGGCGTCAGCCAAAAGGGCTTGCTTAAGTTTTGGCAGCTTACCGTTTTTATCTAAAAACCCAGCTTTTTCCGAAACGCCGATAAGCGTTCCTATAGTATCGAATATATCAACAAAAAGGAATGAAAAAACTACCGTAATAAATGTCCAAATGTTAAAATCCATTTTAAGAGTGGACAGGGCGGTAAACAGGTTAAACTCTGTTATAGAAGGCGGAGCAGATATTATAGCCGAAGGTATAAGCGAGAACATGCCTGCTTCCGGGTTTGGTACATAAAGGCCTACAAGCTGGCAAACAAGGCCGAGAGCATAAGTAATTAAAATGCCCCAAAACAAAGCACCCTTAACCTTTTTAATAAGTAATACCATTGTAATAATAATACCAAGCATTGCAAGGATAACGGTTATTTGCTTAACGTCCCCAAGAGCAACGCTTGTGGCGTCGCTGGTTACAATAATTCCGCCGTTTTTCAAGCCGATAAACGCTATAAACAAACCGATACCAACGCTAACAGCATATTTCAGGTTTGTGGGAATACTGTCGAATATAGCCTCACGGACGTTTATAAGCGACATTAATATAAACACAATACCTTCGGTAAAAACGGCCAAAAGCGCCATCTGCCAGCCGTATACCATAGCGACTGAAAAGGCAAAGAAAGCGTTAAGCCCCATGCCGGGCGCTAAAGCAAAGGGATAGTTGGCCAAAAGCGCCATAGTTAAGGTACCTACGATTGAAGCCAGCGCTGTAGCCGTAAAGACTGAACCCCAGTCCATACCTGCCGCTGATAAAAAATTAGGATTTACTATGAGAATATACGCCATTGTCATAAATGTGGTAAGGCCGGCGTAAATCTCCGTAGAAATGGTTGTGTTGTTTTCCTTTAGCTTGAAAAAGTTCTCCATTTTTATTCCTCCCTTTTTTCAAATCAAAGAATATATAACAGACATTTAACCGTTTACTGACTTTTCAACGGCGTTAATAATGTTTTGATAACCGGTGCATCTACAAAGATGCCCTGAAATGGCAACCCTAATTTCGTCCCTGGTATATTTTTTACCGGAGGATACCATTTCAACAGCCGTCATAATCAGGCCGGGTGTACAAAAGCCGCATTGAACCGCCGCTTCGTCAATAAAGGCTTGCTGAATTGGGTTAAGGGAGCCGTCTGCGGCCTTTAAGCCTTCAACGGTTAAGATTGTTCTGCCTTCTGCCCAAATCGCAAGGTATATACAGCTTGTTGTCGCCTTACCGTCTACTAATACGGTACATGCGCCGCATTCGCCTACCTCACAGCCTTTTTTAACGCTTGTAAGGTTAAGTCTGTTTCTTAACATATCAGCCAGAGATTCTCTTTCATCTACGGCAACTTCAATGGGTTTGCCGTTTATTATGCAGTTTATAATTTTAATCAATGGAGCCGCCTCCTCCGTTTACAATCGCTTGATTTAACGCCCGCCGGCTTATTTCCCCAGCTATTTGCAGCCTAAATTCCTTAGAGGCGCGCCAAGAGGAGCGGGGGTTTATTTCGTCCTTTACGCTGTTGGTTATTGTATCCAAAAGAGCCGGGCCAACAGGTTGCCCTTTGATTTTTTCTTCCGCTTTGTAGCAGCGGATTGGTATGGGCGCGGCTGTGCCAAAGGCAATTCTAACGTCGTCAACAGACGAGGTGTTACGGTTGTATTTTGCCACAACGGCGCAGGCAAGAGTAGAAATATCCATGGCATTACGCATTGAATATTTAATATAATGTCCGGTGAAGCCGTCGTAGCTTTCCTTTTCTATCATTACGGCCGTAACTATGTCACCTTGATTTAAAGAAACTTTTCCGGCGCTTATATAAAACTCGGAAAGAGGGGTAATTCTTTCGCCGTCTTTGCCTTTAATAAGCACCTTTGCGTTTAAGGCAAGAAGGGTTGCGCCGCTGTCGGCGCTTGTTACGCCGTTGCATATATTTCCGCCGATTGTGCCTATGTTTCTGATTTGGGGGCCGCCAACCTGGCTTACTGCAAGGGCTAAAACGGGAATAAACTTATTGATTATTTCATTTTCGGCTATAGCAGTAAAGCAAGTACAAGCGCCGATTATGATGTTCCCAGCGTCGTCTATAGTTATGCCTTTAAGCTCATCAAGGCCGTTTATACTTAAAAGTTCAGCTCCTGCCAGCTTGCCTTCCCGGATTTTTATAAGCACGTCACTGCCGCCGGATATTATTATAGCCTTGTCGTTGGCGGATAAAAAGGAAATGGCGTCGTTTACGTTCTTTGCCTGATATATGCTTTTAATATCATACATTAGACTCACCTCCTAATACGTCCTTAAACTTCTCGAATAGGTTTTGAGGCGACAGAGGGATTTTGTCAAAGGTTATACCCGTAGCGTTAAGCACGGCGTTGCGAATAGCGCCGCCTTGGGGTATGGCCGGAGGCTCACCAAGAGCTTTGTTGCCGTATGGCGCCGTTGGGTCATAAAGCTCTACAAAATCACAGCTTAATTCAGGGGTATCCATGCTGGTGGGTAGCTTATAATCTAAAAGGTTACCGTTTAAAGGCTTACCCTTTTCGTCGTATAAAAGCAACTCGGAAAGGGCATAACCAAGACCCATACTCATACCGCCGTGAACCTGGGCTTCGGCTAGCTGTGGGTTTAGGAGCCTGCCGCTGTCGTGAACGTTTATAATATTTAGTACCTTAACCTTGCAAAGCGGTATGTCAACCTCAACCTCGGCAAAACATACGCCTGTTGCAAAGGTATTTGTTTTGCATTGGTTACTTACCTCTGCCGTAAGGTGTCTTGCGTCATCAAGATTATAAAACGCCGATACAGCCAGCTCAGAAAGCGGCATAACAACCTCACCGCCGGCTGTTTGAACGATATTACCTTCTGAAATATCAAGGCAGCCGGGGTCTATGCCGGTTAGTTTTTTGGCATAGTCAAGTATTTCTTGTTTAAGTAATATAGCGGCGTTTTTAAGGGCAAGGCCACTGACATAGGATTGTCTTGAAGCATAAGCGCCCGTATCAAAAGGCGTAACGTCGGTATCCTGGCTTGAAACAACAAAAACATGGTCAAAAGGTAAACCTAAGGTTTCAGCAGCCATTTGTGAAAAGACAGTGTCTGCGCCCTGGCCTATTTCCGTAGCCCCAAGCTGCACCTGAACAGAGCCGTCCTGATTAAGGACTATCCGACAGCCGGCAGTCTCAAGGGATATTGGATAAACGCCGGTTTTGTACGTAAACAGGCTCATCCCTACACCACGGCGGATAAGACCGGTTTGGTTCTTATATTTCTCACGTTTTTCCTTCCAGCCGATGAAATCCATACCCTTTTGAACGCATTCCCTAAGCCCGTTTGTGTTGCTCTTTATGCCTAGGTAAGGGTCTGTAAAACCTTCTTGCATAACGTTTTTAAGTCTGAATTCTATAGGGTCGAGGTTTAGCTTTTTTGCAATATCGTCCATATGGGATTCGACGGCGAAGGAAATCTGTGGTATGCCGTAACCTCTCATTGCGCCGCCGCAGGGACGGTTTGTGTAGACGGTATAAGCATTACAGGAAACGGCCTTTTCAGCTTGGTATGTTTGACGGAAGCAGCTTGCGGCGTTTGCCGTTACGGCGTGGCCGTGGGAGGCGTATGCGCCTTGGTTGGAGTATACGGTCATTTTTCTGGCGACAAGAGTTCCATCAGCTCTGACAGCCGAGGAAATTTTAAAATTCATTGCATGACGAGTTCGTGTGTTAACAAAGGTTTCTTCTCTGGAAATATTTAGCTTAACACATCTTCCGCCTACGGCCATAGAAAGGTAAGCGTTCAGTGGCTCGTATAAGGCATCCTGCTTGTTGCCGAAGCCACCTCCTATGTATGGCTTAATGACTCTTACTCTGCCCCAGCGTATGCCTAAAGCCTGACCAACCACACGCCTAACAATGTGTGGTATTTGGGTTGACGACACGATAGTTACCCGGTCGCCTTGCCAATAGGCGTATGATACGGGGGTTTCTATATGGCAATGTTGAACAGCTTGGGTTTCGTATTGACCTTCAACAATCGTAAGGCCGCTTTCCTTAACAGCCTCGTCAAAATCCCCCATGCTGTAGGTTGAGCTAGCTAAGATGTTATCCGGCCGCTCCTCGTGGATAACAGGCGCTCCTGGCTTAATAGTTTCTAAAGCGTTAAGAACAGGCTCGTATTCCTCGTACTCAACCTTAATCAGCTCTAGCGCCTTGTCTGCCGTAACCTCATTGTCGCAAATAACAGCAGCAACGTCGTCGCCGTAGTAGCGAACCCGGGCGTTAAGCAGCTTTCGGTCCATAACGTCCTGGTGGCCGGGGTCGGTTGACCATGGGTGCCCTGCCGTAGGGAACACAATGTCCGGTACGTCGAAGCAGGTAACAACCTTTTCTACGCCTGGCAGGCTTTCGGCAAGTTTTGTGTCGATTGACAACACTCTACCGTTTGCGATAGTGGAGTGCAGAATTTTGGCTGTTAATGTCTGGCCTGTGTTGAAGTCGTCCGTATACATGGCTTCGCCCGTAACCTTTTGTAAGGCGTCCACCCGCTTCACGGATTTTCCTACACTCATGCATAATCCCTCCTTACTAAATGGTTGCTTAAAACACCGATTATTTACGTAAAGCGGCACACAAAAAATACGAACCTATCCGTCTTATAAATCGGTTTTCTTTAAGCGCTCAATGTCGGATTTATAGTCAACATCAAGCATCTCGACCCTGCTACACGCTTCGCACAAAATAACCTTATCCTCGTTTTGCGAAACGATGTAACCCCCGCCCTTATCACGGTCAAGCCCCATAAGTAAATCTTTAAAGGAGTTTGGAAAAATAACAGGATTACCTCTTTGACCGTTAAAGCTCATTGCAGCGATGTTTTCGGGGTTATTAATAAAAAGCTCCACAAGCCTTGCGACAGAGCTTTTTTTTCGTAAAGGCTGATCGCAAACGGCAAACATATAACCGTCTAAATCCCCCAGCGCTTTAAGCCCGGCTTTAACGGAAGAGCTAATGCCCTCCTGATAGTCTTTGTTTATAAAAACGTCCATACCCATAACCTTAGCCGTGTTTATGACGCTTTCGTCATGGGCAACAACTATGGTTTTATGAAACAATTCAAGGGGTACGGTTTTAATGGCGTGCCATATGAGGGGTTTGCCGTCAAACTCAGCCATGAGTTTGTTGCCGCAGAAACGCCTGCTTACCCCGGACGCTAAAAATATACAGCCAATTTTTAAATGTTTATCCATTTAACCTCATTTTATTTTTAACGGTAGTGATGTTCTGAACTGACCGTCGTATTTGTAGTAAGCGTGCTGTATAGCTGGGGCAGTTGGCACGGAGGCAATCTCGCCGACGCCTTTTGCGCCGAAGGCTTCCTCAGATGTTTTGGCCTTAACAAGGCAGCACTTTATTTCAGGTATTTTATCGGCTTTATAAAGACCGAGAGTTCCAAATTTAGCTTGCGGTATACAGTCCTTAAGAGGGAAGTCCTCTGTTAAGGCATAACCCAGCGACATAACAACGCCGCCGTCTATTTGACCGGACACTGCAACCGGGTTGATCGCCTGGCCAACGTCGTGAGCAGCTATAATCTTTGAAACGTTGCCGTCGTCGTCAAGAATAGCTACGTGGACAGCATAACCGTAAGCCACGTGACTGACCGGATTTTTCTTGTCTATGCCGATAGGGTCTGTTGGCGGAGCGAACTCGCCGTAATAAACCTTGCCTTCAAGCTGGGTCAATGAGTTTGATTTTAAATCATCCGCCAGTTTTAGCGCCGCTTGCCTTGTGGCCTCACCGGTTAAAAGGGTTTGGCGTGAGGCCGTTGTTATGCCGGAGTTTGGCGTAAGCGACGTATCAGGCTCGTTTACCTCAATATCCACAGCCGGAATATTAGTGGCTTGGCATACAACTTGCGTAAGAACAGTTGCAAGCCCCTGACCGATACATGTAGCGCCGCTGTATACCTTGATTTTACCATTCTCCACGGCTATTTTGCACCTGCCAATATCAGGAACACCAACGCCTAAACCGGCGTTTTTAAGGCCGCAGGCAATACCGGCAAATTTTGCGTTTTCGTATTCGGATTTTACGGCCTCAAGGCATTCTACAAGGGCAGTGCTGTCGTCTGCTATTTGGCCGTTTGGCAGCTCCTGGCCGGGTCTTATGGCGTTTTTGTAGCGGATTTCCCAAGGGGAAATACCGACCATTTCAGCCAGCAGATTAATGTTACATTCCGTAGCAAAGCAGCTTTGGGTAACGCCAAAACCACGAAACGCACCGGCCGGCGGGTTGTTTGTATAAACAGCAGTGCCGATTATCTCTACGTTTTGGTAGTTATAAGGACCGGGCGCATGGGTACAAGCTCTTTGAAGCACAGGCCCACCTAAGGAGGCGTATGCCCCGGTATCGGACACGATAGTTGCTTTCATGGCTGTTAAATAGCCGTTTTCGTCGCAGGCGGTAGTAAACTCCATCTCCATGGCATGGCGCTTAGGGTGAACATTTATGCTTTCCTGTCTTGATAGCTTAAACTTCACCGGCTTGCCGGTTTTTACGGCTAGTATGGCGGAATAGTGCTGAACAGACTGATCCTCTTTGCCGCCGAAGCCGCCGCCTACCATCATAGTTGTTGCCCGAACTTTATCCGCTGGCAGGTTCAAGGCGTCCATTATCTCATGTTGGGTTTGGAATGGGCTTTGGTCGGAGCAGAATACATGAACGCCGCCGTTTTCATCAGGCACGGAAAGAGCTGTTTCCGGCTCTAAGAAAGCGTGCTCCGTAAAGGGTGTACTGTACTTGCGCGTAACAACGTATTTGCTGTTTTTTATAATCTCATCCGGGTTACCCCGCTTTAATTTCTGAACGAACAAAACGTTGCCGCCTTCATGGATAAAAGGGGCGTTTTCATTCAAGGCTTCCTCCGGGCTTGTTAATGGGGTTAGCACTTCATATTCAACATCAACAAGCTCTTTCGCTTGTTTAAGAATTTCCTTTGTTTCGGCTGCAATAAGGACAAGGCCGTCACCTATGTATCTGGTGGTTTCGCCTTCAGCAATAAGAACGTCCCAGTCTTTTTTCAAATGGCCGACTTTTTTGCTTCCGGGTAAATCCTTTGCCGTAACGATACATTTAACGCCGGGCAGAGCCTTGGCTTTTTCAGTATTTATACTTTTTATTAGAGCTCTTGGATGTTTTGTACGAACAACACCGCCGTAAAGCATACCGTCAATGTATAAATCGTCTGTGTATTTGGCGGTGCCAAGGGCTTTGGCTTTTGCGTCCACACGAATAATGCTTTCGCCTATACGCCCAAAGGTTGTTTCAGGGGGAACACTTGCCTTTTCCCTAAGCATTTTTGCCGCAAGTCCAATAGCCTCTATAATTTTAACATAACCGGTACAGCGGCATATGTTGTTTTTAATAGAGGTTTTAATGTCTTTTATTGAGGGGTTTGGGTTCGTGTCTATAAGTGCCTTTGCGCTTATAACCATACCCGGTATGCAAAAACCGCATTGAACCGCTCCGCATTTTCCGAAGGCGTAGCTGTAGATTTCCTTTTCATAATCGGATAAGCCTTCTATTGTAGTTATGTTTTTGCCGCATACCTTTTCAACGGTTGGTATGCAGGCTTTTGTGGCCTTGCCGTCAATTATGACCATACATGTGCCGCAAGCGCCTTCCTCACAGCCGTTTTTTACAGACGTAAGCCTAAGCTCGTCACGTAAAAAATGAATCAGCTTACCAGAATAGTCAGTTTCAATGGCGCGGCCGTTTACTTTAAAGCTATACAATAAAAACACCCCGTTTCATATTTTTCCTCGCTTTACCAGAAAAATCAACGTTGTAAATTTT
>CAZEYG010000003.1:0-22517 GCA_964516575.1 uncultured Defluviitaleaceae bacterium | reverse complement strand
CTATGGACTTGGTTTTTGGCTTCGAGTATCAAAAAAACATTAAACAAATAAGGGCTCTTCAAACTGACTTCTTACACATGCTGAACACTAGAACATTAAACAGCGTAGCTTCTGTTCAATCAACAAGCAGCATTTACCAGCTCATAACCTTAATTATCGCAATACTTCTTATAATAGTTCAAATTATTGGTACAATTATAACCAGAAGATTAATCATAAAACCAATCATTAAGCTTAAAAACGAAATGACAGATTTAGCCGAGGGGCGCTTTGACACCAACTTGGACTTAGAGCCTGATACCTCCGAGATAGGCAGCTTGGTTTATTCGGTATGTCAGGTAAAGAATACGATAAGCCTTCTTACTAATGCTTTAGGTAACGTAGCCGAAGAATTAAAAAAAGGGGACACCGACGCACGTATACCCGAAGAGGCATTTAAAGGGGAATATGGCCACGCCGTTAGGTCTATTAACGCCATAATAGACGATTATATTGACGAAATCGTAACAATACTTAACGCTTACGGAGAAATCGGAAACGGCAACTTTAATGTTACCTTAAAGCCATTCCCCGGCAAAAAAAGATTTGGTAACGAGAAGTTTGACGCTCTTAAGAAAAACCTTGAATGGATTAGAGCTGACCTTTCAGGGCTTATTAATTCGGCTACAAACGGAAAAATTGACTTTTCGGTTTTTACAACAAACTATAATGGCGATTGGTTAGAGCTAATCGAAGGGTTCAATTCCTTATTGAAGGCTATAAGCCTGCCGATAAGTGAAGCTAATGAAGTACTTGACAGGTTATCTGCAGGAGATTTTAACATCTCCGTTAGTAAAAAATATAACGGCAGCTTTGCTACCATGATGAATTCATTTGATAAGATGATATCAACCACCGGTTCTTACATAGCTGAAATAACCGATGTTCTCGGCATGATTGCGGCGGGTGATTTAAGCGCAAGGATAGACCGTGAATATGTAGGCCAGTTTGACCTTATAAAAAACTCTATAAATGACATATCCTTTAAACTAAAAAATACTATGTCCGATATAAAATCGTCGGCTGAAAACGTTCTTATGGGAGCAAGTAAGGTTTCGGAAACGTCTGCGGCCTTATCCGAAGGCGCCTGCATACAAGCCAGTACAGTCGAAGAGCTTAGCGCTTCCTTAACAGAAATAAATGAACAAACGCTTATAACTGCCAAAGACGCACAATCCGCAAACGAAAGCTCAAAAGCTTCAATTGAAAGCGCAAAAGAAGGCAGCAATGAAATGCTTAAAATGCTTTCTGCCATGGACGGCATAAAGGATGCTTCAAATAATATCTCTAAGGTTATAAAGGTTATTGACGATATTGCCTTCCAAACCAACCTTCTTGCCCTTAATGCCGCTGTTGAAGCCGCAAGGGCGGGCGAATACGGTAAGGGTTTTGCCGTCGTAGCTTCTGAGGTTCGCTCGTTGGCAGTAAGATCATCCCAATCAGCTAAGGACACCTCTATTTTAATAGAAGATGCAATAACTAAAATAAACGACGGAACAAAAAAGGCTAAGACTTCTTCCGATTCCTTAGACAAAATAGTTTCCAGCATAAACTCTGTTTCAGAAACAATTAATCATATTTATTCGGCTACTAAAGAGCAAAGCGAACGAGTGTCTCAAATTTCAACAGGCATAAACCAAATATCACAGATTGTTCAAGAAAATTCCGCTACCTCTGAGGAAGCTGCCTCAACTGCCAAAGGTCTTAACGATATGGCCGGTTTACTTAACGAGCTTGTTTCTAAATTTAAGCTGGAATGAAGCCGTTAATGAACAAGAAATCCACCGACAGCAACCTTTACAAACCATTTCTTCAAAGGTATGGGCATGGCTTTAAGCCATGCCCATGTAAATATTAAAGCCTATTTTAAATGCTTATACAATCCATTCCTGTGATTCACCGGCTAAAAGCTCCGCAAGTGCGGCTATTTCGCCAAGAACGCTATCCGTTACGATAACCTTCGCCAAAGGAACGTTTCCTGTATTAGTAACTACATACTTAAATTGAGCAGTCTTGCCAGCAGGAAGCAGCGGCCCCGGATAAGTGGAAACGTGAAGCCATGTTTCACCATCATCCACCGAAACATACTTAACAATTCCAACTGACGGTTTTGGTATTTCCTCGCCGGTATAAAAGGCTTTGTCTTGATCGGTTAATGGGTCAACTATAAAAGCCGATGTGACTGTTGCGGTGTTTTCATGCAAGCCTTCCTGCCACGGGGTGGTTATTACCTGCTCTACCGAATCACCTGGTTTAAGTGACAGCCATATACCAATTAAGCCATATACGTCGTCTGTAACGTTTATTTCATACAACGTAACGTTTCCTGTGTTCGTAACAACGAATTTAAATTGGGGCAAAACGTTGTAACTAATTGTTGGGCCAGGTGGTGTATCGGCTTCTTCCCATGTATACCCGCCATCAGGCGAAACATACTTCTTGATAGAAATATCAGGCACAGCTAAAACACCATTATAATACGCCGTGGTTTCGCCGCTTACCTCTTGATCGGTAGTAACTGAAGCCGTATTAACGTGGGGTCCTTCCGTCCAAATCGCCGTATAAGGGAAGGCTTCACTTCCACCAACAGGCAGAATGTCAACAGTTCCAATATAACCGAACTTGTCGTCGTTTATGACCACATTTGTTAACTCCTCCGTACCAATATTTGTTACGACAAACTTAAACATCGGTTCAACGTTTGACAAAATATCCGGCCCAGGTGGCGTATTAGCAATTAACCATGTTTCCCCGTTATCAGGCGAAATATATTTGGCAATTTGGATTGCCGGTTCTTCAACAGATATTCCTAAGTAATGTGAAAAATCTGAGGAATAAACAACCTCCGTGCCATATGCGCCTGAAACAGTCCCTTCGTTTTCATACTGGCCTTGACTCCATGGTTGTATAACAACTATTTCAAAGGAGTCGCCGACGGCTAAATTCCCACCCACTGATATTGGCCCGATAACGCTGTCGGACAATGAAACAAACGAGAGAGGAACGTTACCCGTATTTTTTACGGCGTATTTAAACTGGGGTAAAATATTAGATGAAATATTTGGCCCCGGTGATGTCGGCGCACTAATCCATGTTAAACCGCCGTCAGGGGATACAAACTTTTTAAGCTCTATTTTAGGCGCTGGCAAAGTAGCTGGGTTTGGCGAAACGAATACGCCGCCTGATTGTGCATTCAGGTCAAACTCCGTAGTAAGTGTATGCCAGCCGCCGACAAAAATTGCGTTACTTAGGGATGGGGTTTTTCCGTAATAAAGCCCCGAATCCGAATCATAAATCGTTGGAGCGCCAGTAGTCAGCCAGTAACCTGTAAAAAATCCTCCGGCTGTCCAATCGCTTCCGCCGTCAATAAGTTCTCCTGTACCGTCGTAGTAACGGGGTCCTTGCGGATACGGCAAAGGTGGAACGTCACCGCCGCCGGCCGAATCAATTTCTCCGGCGATGCTTATAAAATTTGTTGCTGTAAGCCCGCCATGAGGCACTATCCCGCCGCCGTGCCAAAACTTAACTGTTCCCTGATAACCGTTTGAGGGGTTCTTGTCCTCGTCCCAGCGTAATATATATACGTCGCCGGAGTCGCCGGTAATATTAATCGGAGCGGATACATTAAAGCCGGATGTAATGTTTATAACGAATGTTTCATCGATTCCGTTTTGTGTGTTCAGCCCGTCAAGAGAAGCCGCACTTCGGTTTTCATACCCTGGTGTTGCAGTTAAGCTGTTTATTTGCAGAAAAACATTTACAAGGTCTGTTTTTAGGTCAGTGATAAGTAAGGTTTGATTAAGTGAAGAAAATGCCTGACCTGGATTGTTATCTATTATGTCTTGCCAGTCGCCCAGCGTGCTGTCATTTGTACTTATTGTTTCTGCATATGCGACATATGATTCGGTGTGTTCATCGGCAGTGAGGCCGTCTATAGCCACATTGCCGAGATATCCGTGCTTGGAATCCTTAAAATCGGCCTTTTTGCTGCCGTTTGCTATGAAAAACAGAAAGTCTGTTAATCCTCCGAGGTTAATTCCGCCTATAATGCTCATAATAAGGGGCCCTCCTCAGTATAGTAATATGCTTTGTCGGTTGCTGAAAATGTTTCACCGTTATATAGACCTGTAACGGTAGCTATATTAATAAACACATTCCAGCCGTATAAACGAATAATATCCTCCATTTTCATATTAAGCAGCATTTTATTTTTCAATACATCCCGTAGAGTGCCGTAAACTGAGTCTGTAACCTGACTAAGCTCATCGGGGCTTACGGGTTTTGGTAATTGCTGCCCTAAGGTTCCAAGTACATATTGTAATTTTTCCGCTTCCGCATTCATAATATGCGAGAGGCCTAATTCCTCAAGCGCAACCGAGGCCAACAGCATAGCAATACACTGCTCCTTGTTGATTGCAATTTTCGGAGTTAAATTTGGTATATTAGGAAAAGACATATATATATTCTCCTTTCTTTTGATGTTAAGCTAAAACAAGATTAGCCAATCTGTTGGTATAATGCTAAAATATCTTCTAAAGTAAATGACAATAAAATTTGGTCTTTTACTACGCTGCGTAACATAGACGCAACGCTGTCATTAATATCAAGCAACTGTTGGATTGTCGGCGGGTCACCTGGAACGCTGCCTTCAAGTGTGCCTAAAATATATTGGATTTTTTCGGCTTCAGCGTTAATGATATGGGCTAGTCCCATTTCTTCCAAAGCAACTGCTGCCAGCAACATAGCTTCACATTGTTGTGCAGTTATAGTAATTTCCGGAGTTATATTCGGAATATTTGGCATTGACATAATCTCTTACCTCCTTAGTATCTTATTTGACTAGCATTTAGCAGTATGGTATAACCCTATCAGGGAATGACATATTTATCTGCCACCGTAATATATATCACGCCGATAAAATGTTTGTCATAATATATAATATGACAAGCCTTGCACTGTCGTTACTAAAATTTAGGAGTGGTTTAATTATGTCAATGCCTAAAATTCCGAATATAAACCCGGAAATAAAAATAACCCTTGACGAAGCTGTAAATTTACTGCTAACTTCAATAGCTATGGAGGAAATCAGTCTTTCAAAGCTAATGGACGCGGAATCAGAAAAAATCAAATATGTACTTAAGAAATACGAATGCGAAGGCAGTAATATTGATGATGTTTTACTAATAAACAACAGCGTAAACTCTGCTATTATTAATATGAGTAAGATGCAAATGCTGCTGCAATGGAAGCTGGAAAATGCCGAGCGTTTGCTGCCGCCAAAACCTCATCCGCCTCACCCACCACATCCGCCACATCCACCTCACCCGCCTCATAAACACTTTTGCGGCCTTGTTGGAAAGGGCATCGGATGTATCCGCCAGGAATGCAGCGAGTTTTCCGAGGCAGAAGCCGTTATCCGTGCCTTTGTTTTTTCAGATAAAATTAATGATGAATGTTCGTTAAGTTATAATGTAATGAAACGGGGATTATCCCTTTGTTTAAACGCATGTCCAAAAGGCATGTGCCTCCAATGCTCTGATGACTGCGGGCGAAAAAAAGCGGTTTTAACAGGAACCGGCAAGGCTGTAAAGATTTATAAAAACGAAGATGAGGTTGTTGGTCACGTTAGCTTTCAAATAGCTGTTTGGGATAACCCGCCATTCAGGTATGGGTTTCGTGTACGGATAACATCCAACGAAGCTGAGTTAAACCACGACAGTGGGTTTGTGGCGATTGAAAACTGCAATAACCCTTTGAGGATTAAAAAGAAGTTAAGCTGTTGTTAAAAGGATGATAAGCTGTTAAAAGAATGTTAAGGCGTACCCGTTTAAATTTGGGTACGCTGTTTTCAGCTTGACACAATATAGGAATAAGGTTATGCTTGATAATGATTAGGGCAGGGAGTTAATCAACGGTTAGGACATGTTTTAATTTTATCAAAGGAATGATAATATGAAAAAAAGACCTCGGATACTTGTTGTCGGCAGCTTTGTAATGGATTTGATTGTTTCTACGGAGAAGTTTCCCGTCAGGGGGGAAAGCGTTTTCGGTAACGGCTTTATAAACGCCCCCGGCGGAAAAGGCGCTAACCAGGCCGTTCAAGCGGCTCGGCTTGGGGTTTCTGTTAAGATGGTTGGGGCAGTTGGTGGCGATGATTTCGGGCGGCAGCTTTTGTCAACCGCCGCGCAAAGCCAAGTAGACGTTTCGTCGGTTATTACGGCGGATGCACCTACATCCATAGCTAACGTCATTTTGGAGCTGATTCAGGACGGCTCAACACAAAACAGGATTATCATCGTTCCTGGCGCTAATATGTCGATTAAGCCCCACCAAATTGAGTTTTTAAAGGACGAGATTTCAAGTTATGATATGGTCGTATTACAGCTTGAAATACCTATGGAGATTAATAAAATAGTAGCACGCCTTGCCTGCGACGCCGGTGTGCCAGTGATATTAAACTGTGCGCCGTATGCACCTTGTGATGATGATTTTCTTAGCTGTATAAGTTGCGTTTGCCCCAATGAACACGAAGCGGCTTTGTTAAGTGGTCTTAATATTGAAAACGACGACGACATTAACTTAACCTCTGTTGAAAAAGCCGCAAAAGTTATACTTAACCGGGGTGTAAAGCAGGTTGTAATTACTTTAGGCAAAAGCGGCGCCGCCTTTTGCGACGCCGAACGCTTTATTTACAAACCGGCGGCCCAAGGAATAACCGCCGTTGACCCTACAGCGGCCGGCGACAGCTTTATAGGCGGCTTCGTAACGGCTCTTTGCGCCGGTTATTCTCACGGGGATGCTTTAGTTTTCGGCAATTACGTAGCAGCAAAAACCGTAACAAAGGTCGGAGCTATGCCAGCGTTGCCGTCGTTAACAGAGATTATTCCGTATATGAAACAAAACGTACCTAACTTTGATTTAACTAATATTGAAGAAACCTACGGATAAAGGAAAAAACTGCTTTATACAAACAGTCTTGCTAAACCTGCAAAGGTACAGCAAACCAAAAATCCTATAATTGCCGGCAATAGAAAGGAAACAATAGTCCATTTCAGGCTTCCCGTTTCCTTTCTTATAGTTAGGCAAGTCGTTGAACAAGGCCAATGCATAAGCGAAAACAGCATAGTGCTAACGGCGGTTATCCATGTCCAGCCGTTTAAAACAAGGAGCGCCTTTAATTCTGTCAGACTGCTAAGCTCCAAAATACTACCCTCCGACATATAAGCCATAATTATAATGGGAACAACAATTTCATTAGCCGGAAAGCCCAAAATAAAGGCAAAAAGGATGGTTCCGTCAAGCCCCATAAGCCTTGCAAGCGGGTCTAAAAAGCCGGCGCAGTGGCTTAATAAGGAAAGGTCATAAACCTTTATATTTGCCATTATCCAAATGACAAGACCTGTAGGCGCGGCGACTGTCATTGCCCTGCCAAGGACAAACAACGTTCTGTCGAATACAGAGCGTACAATGACCTTGCCAATTTCCGGCCTTCGATACGGCGGCAGCTCCAGCGTAAAAAAAGAAGGTATACCCTTTAGAATCGTCTTAGATAAGACTTTGGAAACCACCAGCGTCATAAAAACACCAAGTAATATAATCAGCGTTAAAAGCAAGGTTGAATATACTGATTCAAGCATACCAGTGGCGCTTCCCACAAAAAACATCGATAGTATGGCGATAAGCGTGGGAAACCTGCCGTTACAAGGCACAAAGTTGTTTGTAATCATAGCAATAAGCCGCTCTCTCGGCGAATCAATTATTCTGCAGCCGATAATTCCCGCAGCGTTACAGCCAAAACCCATACACATAGTCAGCGCCTGTTTTCCGCAAGCGCAGCATTTCTTAAAGTATTTGTCAAGATTAAAAGCAACTCTCGGCAAATAACCCAAGTCCTCCAGCAGCGTAAACAAAGGGAAGAAAATCGCCATAGGCGGAAGCATAACCGACACAACCCACGCAAGCACTCTATAAACCCCAAGTACAACCATTCCGTGAAGCCATGATGGCGCCTGGCAATAAACAAAAAGCTCCGTCAACTTATCCTCAACCCAGAATAAACCACTTGCAATGAGCCGTGACGGATAATTTGCGCCGGTTATTGTAAGCCAAAAAACAAAGGCAAGTAAAGCAATCATTATCGGAAAACCCGTTAATCTGCTGGTTAGTATTCTGTCAATTTTATGATCCCTTTCGTTATACCCAAGGTTTTCAAAGGTTACAACTTCACGGCAAATGTCTTCTGCCCTTTGTACAATAGAAGCCACAATCATATCCTTTAAATCTGTATCTGTTATATCATTATCATATATTAAGCTCTTAGCGGTAAACAACTTATCGATAATGTTACTATCCGACGAAATGTCGTATCCTAAATAGTCTTTTAACGCCTTCATCAAGCCTTCGTCATAATCAAGCATCTTAAGGCTAAGCCATCTGGCTTTGATTTTATCCCCGGCTTTTTTAGCTATGGCCGGCTCTAATATTGATATAGCCTCTTCAATTATATCTGTATATTTAACCTGAAATGTTGTTTTTCCTTGTTGGTTTTTACAGGCTGCCTCGATTTTGGCTGCTAAATGCTGCAGGCTCCTTTTTTCCCTTGCAATCGTTCCGACTACGGGAACGCCTAAAGCTTTTGACAGCTTTTCAAAGTTAATACATATACCTTTTCTTTTTGCTTCGTCCATTAAATTTACACAAACAATTACGTTTTTTGCGACCTCAATAGTTTGCAAAACAAGGTTAAGATTCCTCTCTAGGCACGTAGCGTCACATACGACAACAATTGCGTCTGCGCCTCCAAAGCAAATAAAATCACGGGCAACTTCTTCTTCGGCAGAATGCGCCATAATGGAATATGTGCCCGGTATATCAACAAAAACAAGGTTTTTATTACCTACCTTGTAATAACCCTGAGCGTTAGTTACTGTTTTCCCAGACCAATTCCCGGTATGCTGATTTAAGCCGGTCAGGTTATTAAACAATGTGCTTTTTCCCACATTTGGGTTTCCGGCCAAAGCAATAACCTTATCCTCCGGTGTAAGTTTTTTAATCTTAAGGCCCATGTCCACAGTCTTAATACCAACTGATTGTTTGGTAAGCCCCATGAGCAAACACCCCTTAAGCTCTACAAACTATAATGTCATTTGCATCTTCTTTTCTTAGTGCAATAACAGCTCCGCGGATAAGATAAGCTACGGAATCGCCGCCGGGGCTTTTGAGTAAGCATTCTACTTTAGTGTTTTCTATCAGTCCGATATCTAAAAGACGGCGTCTGATTGAACCAAGTGATAACAGACTTTCGACTTTTGCCGTTTCTCCAATCTGTAATTGTGACAGGATTTTATTTGTATTCATAAATCTTACCACCTTTAAGTGTATTATTCGGATATGACAAGGATACTACCCCGGTAACATAAAACAGCGTAGCTGCTTTTTGTTGCCGCCCCCTTTAAAGAGGCTTACGGCAGCAAGGCAGATGAGTTTAATTGCCGCCGTAATACTTTCTTTCCATGTCCTAATATATGAAAAGAAAAATTGTTCTGTTACTTTTGCGGCCCATAGCTTATTAAATAAAGGTTCTTAAACAAACTACCCCGCCTTTACGGCGAGGTAGTCAGATTGTAGACAACTAAGTCTTTTAGGTTTTAGCGTCGCAGACTTTAAACGTTTTGGGCGGATTTATTCCGGCCAAAACGCAAAGAAATCCCATAATGTCGCCATAGGCGGCGTGTAGGCATTTCTTCTTTAAGTACTCGACAAAGTGGCGAAGCCACTTTGTCGACAGCCTGACTACCCCGCCTTTACGGCGAGGTAGCTAATTGTTTAATATTTGGTTAGGAAAACTATGAAAACTTATAACCGTACTTCTCTGTTATCCATAAGGGCAATTCCATACGACAAGTCATTAACGGATCCACTATCTGGCAAATACGTAAATCCGCCGCCGCCGATAAAAGCATAGCAGCTTCATGGGGCTCTATACCAAGGTTTTCCGTAGCGAATCTAAGCATTTGAGCGGCGGTCCCTTTAGCCGCTTCGTCCAGCGTACTTGCAGAATAAATCGTCATAACATAACTGTCGTTTACTAAAAACGGCATGGGAAGCTCTGAATTTTTAATGACAGTAACCCTAACGGTAATCTGACCTGAAATTTCTATTCCGCAAACCGAAACCTCACCGTCTGCCATAACAGCGTGCATGTCGCCCATAGCAAGCAACCCACCTTCTGTATTTACAGGCAAATATAAGGTTGTTCCCTGACAAATTTCTTTGCAGTCCATATTACCGCCGTGTGGCCCCGGAGTGCCGGTTGGTATATCCTGGCCGTTTGCAGGGGCTGTTCCTATAACACCAATCATCGGCTTAATATCCAATTGGATTTTATCGTTAAAATAAACCTTGCCGTCCTTAACCGGCATAATTTTAGTTACTTCTTTGTCCCACATATGGCCAAAAACGCCGTGGCCAGGCGCATCGGCAGTTACCGCCCAGTCATCCAGCTTAATGTCTAAAATTTCAACCTTTAACGTATCACCTGCTTCCGCCCCATCAACAAACAAAGGCCCAGTAGCAGGATTTATATCAGCCCAACCTACGCTGTTAAATAACTGGCTCTCTGTTTGGATTTTATTACTAAAACAATCCAGTGTTTCAAAAACTACAGTTTCCCCCGACTTAACTCTAGCAACCGGCTTATTTGTTTCGCACATTGATAATACTGCTTGTTTGCTTGATAGTTTAACCATTTTTACCGCCCCTTTGAATTTTTAATTAACTTCCTAATACCTCCTAATACCCTAATAAAACCCTAACCTCACCCAGCCGCCTAATTATTCCTGGCACTTACGCAGCAAATTAAACTCCAGCATGTCGGTTAAAAAGTAGCTATTGGAATAAAGAGCCGGTGAGCCCTTAACGGTATATTGAAGCTGGCGCAAAAGAAGCAAAGCCGTTGGCTCCCTGAGCGAAAGTTTATCGTTTAGCCGTTCGTCGCTAATTACGGCGTGAATTGTGCAGTTGGCAAAAGACACGGCCAAATCAAAATCCCTTAAAAAAGAAAACAGGGGTATGTTTTCGTTTTCGGCATAAACCTCCTGCATTCCGTCGCAGTAAGGTATAAAATCCTCTATAAACACAACGGGTAAGCCGTTGGCAGTTCTAACACGCTCAATGTAGAACACAAATTCGTTAGACGGCAGCTTAAGCCGCTCTGCTAGCTCCGCTGCCGCACGGCGTTTTTCATGGCGCACGCTTTTTGTGCCTGGAGTAAACCCTTGGTTTTTTATAATGTTTGTTACGCTTTCCAGCGAGGCTATATTGTATTTCATGCTTTTTATGTCACGAATGACAAAGGTCCCGACTCCGTGGCGTGAGGTCAAAACACCCTCGTTTTCAAGAGATTTTATCGCTTCTCGAATAGTGTTTCGGCTGACTCCTAGCTTTTCTGAAAGCTCTTGTTCAGAGGGAAGTTTTCCCATAAACTCCATGTCCCTGTTAATTATTTCTAAAATTGCTTCTCGTGCTTTTGAATACAGCGTTTGACTTGTTAATTTCATATAACCAACCTGTTCCTTATTGTTTTGTTTTATTTGCTAGTATAAATACCCAAATTCAATTTGTCAAGAATTATAAAAAATGTTATTGACAAGCAGATTATTTAGTAATATTATACAGGTAGGACGACGGAGTTGTAATCACCATATAACTAATCTGAGTCAAAAGGAGGCTAATATGGAATATTTATACATAAGAAAGGAACTTGTCCGTTTTTGCCGCAAGGTATATGAAAAAGGCTACACCCAGGCTTCCGGCGGAAACTTAAGCTGCCGTGTGCCGGGAACAGACTATTACGCAATAAAGCGCACGGCTGTTAATATGTGGGATATGAATGAGGAAGATGTTTTAATCGTAGACGGCAATAACAATGTGGTTTACGGCGATGGCGTTCCTTCTAAGGAAGTTAACTTCCATCTGGGGCTTATGAAACTTAGGCCGGAGGTTAATGCGGTTGTTCATTGTCATCCTAATTATTCCGTTGCATTCGCAAGCTGCGACCTTTCACTGCCTCATACAACAGTAACGTCTAAAAAACTGCTGGGTCATGTGCCTTGTATAGAATGTGCGCCAGCAGGTTCCCCAGAGCTTAGAGATTACGTTATTGAGGCGTTCAGGGAAAAGCCGGATATTAAAGGTGTGCTTATGAAAAACCACGGTGTTTGTACCGTTGGCGCTTCGCTTATAAACGCCTATAACGTTGCGGATATGATTGAGCAAACAGCAAAACAGGCGTACTTAATGCTGGAAATAAGTAAAAACAAGGACTTTTTCTTAGCACTGGAGGAATCCTTTTGAACCTCTTAAGCAAGCTGCACAAAAAAACAGAGGAATGGAAGGACATAGGGCTTCTGCTTCCAATATGGTTTAACGGCGGGCATTTAGAGCTTATAGACCAGCTAAAGCTGCCAAAAAACGAAGAAATATGTTTAATACATACTATTTCAGATTTATCTGAAGCTATAAAAAGCATGACTATCCGCGGTTCAGGGGCAATAGGAATCGCCGGAGCATACGGAATGCTGCTTGAAGCTATAAACACAAAGGGCAACAAGGAAGCGGTAATTAACGCCGGAAAAACCCTAAAGGCAACAAGACCTACCGCCGTTAATCTTATGAAAACGGTAGACGAGCTGACTGATGCCCTTAACGGCTGCAATGACAGCGACGTAGTTTCCTTTATGGAGCAGCGTGTTTTAGACATACTGGAGCGCCAGCTTGATTTTGAGCAAAAACTTGGCCAATACGGCGCAGGGCTTATAAATGACGGGGACACAATATTAACCCATTGTCATTCGGGGGCAATGGCAGGCTCCGGTTACGGCGGCAGAGCGTTGTCGGTTATTCGGAAGGCTCACGAATCCGGCAAGCGGATACACGTCATATCAAGCGAAACACGTCCTTATCTTCAAGGCGCAAGAATCACCATATACGAGCTTCATAAGCTGAATATACCTCACACGCTTATAACAGACGGCATGTCCGGTTATCTGATGAAGCTTGGTAAAATACAAAAGGTGATTGTCGGGTCGGACAGAGTAGCCGCAAACGGTGATTTACTGAACAAGGTAGGCACATATATGCACGCTTTAGCCGCTCAAGCGAACGGCATCCCCTTTTATACGGCAACCTCATCACATACGGTTGATTTCGGCCTTGCAAGGGGCACTGATATGAAAGTTGAGTTCAGAGATAAGGACGAGGTTATTCATATTAACGGCAAACTTATTACCGTGCCCGATACGGACGCTCTTTATCCCTCCTTTGACGTTACGCCTAACGAGCTTATATCTGGTATAATCTCAGAAAAAGGCGTTATAAGACCTCCTTTTATAACGAACTTAAAGATTATAAATAGTTAAATCTTAAATGGATGGGGGGATTAATATTTTAAACATTAATGCTTTACCCAAAGTTGACTTACATCGGCATATTTCCGGCAGCCTAACCGCAGAAACGGTTTTGTCAATTGCAAACCATGATGGTATCAAACTTTCAGACGACGAAATCGCAACACTTCAGATGTTAAACACAGTCGGCGGAAACGCCCGAACCTTAGCCGGATATTTAAAGAGTTTTGGGCTTATTAAACGGTGTATGCAAACGCCTTATGCCCTTTGGCAAGCGGCTTACGCTTCGGCGGTCTCGGCGGCGGCGGAAAACGTGATTTATGCGGAATTAAGGTTTGCGCCCTTTACTCATCTGGAAAACGGCATGTCCCCGGAGGAAGCCGTAGAAAGCGTTCTTTCCGGCGTAAAACAAGCGGCTGATGAAACCGGCATACAAACAGGTATAATACTAATGTGTATGCGGGAGCTTCCGGAGGATATAAACTTTAAGATTTTGGAGCTAACAAAACGCAGCTTAAACAACGGCGTAGTAGCCATAGACCTAGCCGGCGACGAAAGCAACCCAAGTTACAAAGCTTCACGTTATTCACGGATATTTAAAACAGCGCTGGATTACGGCCTTTCTGTTACAATCCACGCCGGTGAAGCCGCCGGGGCCGACAGCATTAAGGAAGCCCTTGATGCCGGGGCTATGCGGTTAGGTCACGGGGTTAGGCTTAATGAGGATCCGGCTCTTATGGAGCTTGTGTTTAAGCGGCAAATACCTCTTGAAATGTGCCCTACTTCAAACATACATACCGGAGCCGCTAAAAACTGGGAAAGTTACCCCTTAACAGATTATTTGCGCCGGGGTCTTCTTGTAACAGTTAATACAGACAACCCGGCGTTGTCTGATACGTCGGTTACGGAAGAGCTTATGCGTTGTCAAAAGCATTGTGGGCTAACGGACGATGAGGTTTTACAGACTGTTAAAAACAGTATATCGGCGGCCTTTACCCGAGCAGAAATCAAGGAAAACCTTTACAAGCAGCTAAAAACAATACAAGCACCGAATCAGAAATAGGAGTTGTTATTATGGAATTTGACGTTGCATTAGTGCCTGTTGATGTTATAAACGGCAAAGGTTATGTTTGTGTATTAATTGACGTGCTGCGGGCAAGCAGCGCCATATCCGTTTTGTTTGATAAAGGCTGCAGTGAAATAAAACTTACAGATAACCTAGAAGAAGCGTTAAACAACCCAGAGGTTTTGTCCCTTAAAACTAAAGGTCAGTTAAAGGTATGCGCCGAAGACGTTTTGGGCAGATGCCGACAGGATGCCGACTTTAGCCCGTCTGTTGAGCTTATCGAAGGGATGGACAACCTAAACGGCAAAACCGTGCTTATGCAAACAACCAACGGCACGGCCGCCATACATAAATTATACAAGCAAGGTGTGTCGCATATATTAATCGGCTGTATGTTAAACGCCAAAGCCGTTATGGAAAAAGCGGTAGACCTAGCGGAAGCACTCTCCCTTGACATAAGTGTTGTTTGCGCCGGTAGAGGGAACAGTACGCTTTATACCATAGACGATAGCTACTGTGCCGCAAGGCTTGTTGAATACGGGGTTGAAGCCGCCGTGAAAAAGAATATTAAATGGACGTTAAAGGATTCGGCTAAAATTGCCGGCTGTACTCTTTTAAGCTATCAATCGGCCGAGGAGGCATTGCAAAGCTCTGCAAGTGGTTGTGTTATGCGAAACATTAACTGCCATCGAGACATTGAGCTTTGCGCTAAAGACAGCCTGCTGACAACAGTGCCGGTTGTTGATTGTAACGCTAAACCGTTTATAGTTATTAAAAATTTTTAAATTTATAAGGGGGATTTAAAATGTTTAAAAGATTTGCAGGATTATTGCTTTTAGTAACAACAACCGCTGTTTTTATGCTGACAGGTTGTCAGAAACCTGCCGAACCCGCTAAGGAAGCCGCTAAGTCAGAGGCACCTGCCGTGGCTTCAAGCGCCCCGGCTGAAAAAACAGCCGAGCCTTCAACCGCCCCGGCAGCAACTCAAGACATTAAGATTGCTATGGTTCTTGGCAATCTAGGCGACATGGGTTTTACAGACGAAGCGTATGCGGGGCTTATGCGTGCTAAGGACGAGCTTGGCGTACAGGTAGATTATGTTGAATGCCCTGTTGCCAGCGAGGCGGAAACACAACTTCGTATGTTCGCCGACACCGAGGAATACGACCTTGTTATGGTTCTTGGCGCAGACAAAAAGGACGCTGTTGAAACAGTAGCAATGGACTACCCCGAACAAAAGTTTTCAATTATCGACACAGGTGTTGAAGACGGCATACCAAACCTCCACGGCGTAGGCGCAAGAGATCCGGAGCAAACATTCCTTTCAGGCGTTATAGCAGGCCTTGTTACTATCGACAACAGAATGCCTCTTGCAAACGATAAAAACATAATCTGTTTTGTAGGCGGCATGGATTCACCGGCTTCAAGAGCAGGCGCAGCAGGTTTTTTATCCGGCGCAAAGTTTGTTAACCCGGAAATTGAAATCATCTATACAATCATAGGCGACTACCGTAACCCAAACAAGGCAAAGGAAATTGCCCTGACCACATACGACAGAGGCGCCGACATTATTTCACACAACGCCGGTGGTTCAGGTCTTGGCGTATTTAATGCAGCGGCAGAAATCGACAAATACGTTATCGGCAGCAGCAAGGCAACAGCAGACCCCGACCATAGCCTTTGTACATCCATGAAGCTGACAGACGTTTTTGTATACCAAGAGATCGAAGCAATTGTTAACAATGCATTTGTGCCGGGCACAACACGTAAAGGCATTAAGGAAGGCGCTTGCGATTACGATATTGAAGGGCTTAAAACCAACGTACCGGCAGACATAATCCAAAAGGTTGACGAAATTAAGCAAATGATAATAGACGGCAAGCTAACTCTGCCTACAGACCCTAACGATATAGACAAGTGGCTTGAAACAAATACCTACGAAAAGCTGAAATAGTTGCCTTAGAATGGAGCCTAATACCATGGAAATGCTTATGATGCAAGGCATTAGCAAAACGTTCCCGGGTACGGTTGCTTTAGACAGGGTGGATTTTACGCTGAACGAAGGGGAGATTCTTTCCCTTTTAGGCGAAAACGGCGCCGGTAAAACCACCCTGATGAAAATTCTGTACGGAATGGTCCAGCCCGATTGCGGTCAGATTTTTTTCAAAAACAAAAGGCTTAACGTTAAAAAGCCGCTGGATGCTATCAACGCCGGAATATGTATGGTTCACCAGCATTTTATGCTGGTTCCGGCGTTTACCGTTACTGAAAACATCGTCGTGGGAGCGGAGCCGTTAAACGGCGTATTTGTAGACGAAAAAAAAGCGGATAAAACAGTCAGAGAGCTTATCGGCCGTTTCCGTTTCAACATCGACCCGGACGTTAAGGTTGAGAAGTTGTCTGTAGGCGAACAGCAAAAGGTTGAAATATTAAAAACGTTGTATCGTAAAGCCGACGTGCTTATTCTTGACGAGCCGACGGCAGTGCTTACGCCTCATGAGGTTGACGAGTTGTTTAACATTTTAGCGGAGCTTAGAAAACACGGCACAAGTATCGTAATCATTACTCACAAGCTAAAGGAAACTATGAGTTTTGCCGACAGAATTTGTGTTCTTAGGGACGGCAGGCTTATAAAAAGCAACGTTATACCAAAAGAAACCTCTCTTTTGGAGTTGTCTGAAATGATGGTTGGCAGGAAGGTTGAGCTTGGTGTAAGCCGCCCTGCAAAAAACATCGGTGGCGTAGCTTTGGATGTTAAAAACCTGACCGTTAGGGAAAACGGCAGAGAGCTTGTAAATGACGTTTCCTTCCAGATAAGGTACGGAGAAATACTGGGGGTTGCGGGCATAGAAGGTAACGGCCAAACCCAGCTTTTAGAAGCACTTACAGGTTTACGCCAGCCGGAAAGTATGGCTCTTTCACTCCATGGCGATAAGATAAGCGGTGACGCCAACAGCTTTTTACGAACAGGCATAGCCCATGTGCCGGAGGATAGGCAAACAATGGGGCTTGTAGGTGAGATGAGCATAAAAAACAACGTTATTTTAGGTTATCATCGGGAAGCTGATATATGCTCAAAGGGGCTTTTAAAAAGCGAGCCTGTTAAAACCTTTGCCGACGAATGTCTGGCAGATTATCAAATAAAAGCACCAACTTCGGAAACACCTGTAAAAGCGTTGTCCGGCGGCAACCAGCAGAAGGTTGTTATAGCCCGGGCGTTTAGCCACGACCCAAAGGCGCTTATTGTGGCTCATCCCACAAGGGGTGTTGATGTAGGCGCAATGGAATATATCCATAACAGATTACTTGATTTAAGAGACGAGGGACAGGCTGTTTTACTTGTATCGGCGGATTTAGACGAGGTTCGGGCGTTAAGCGACCGGATTGTCGTAATGTATGAAGGCAGGTTAGTGGCAGAAAGTAAACCCGGCCAACATACGGAGGTTGAGCTGGGAATGCTTATGACAGGTAATGTTATAACAAAAAAGGAGGAGGCCAATGGATAAGCAGACATTACGTCAGCAGGGACTAAAAAATCTCAGGCTTTCTGTTATTGCGCTTTTGCTTGCCCTTGTTAGCGGAGGTATAGTAATCTGGGCCAGCGGTTATTCACCCATCGAAACCTATGGGGCTATTTTTGCCGGTTCATTAGGCTCCTCAAAGGGTATTGTGCTTGCGTTAAGCCAAGCGACTCCTCTTATGTTTACCGGTCTTGCCTTTGCAATAGCCTTTCGGGTTAAGCTCATTAACCTTGGGGCAGAAGGCCAGCTTCATATCGGCGCAATGGCTTCGGCGATTGCCGGCGCTTATTTGGCTTTACCTGCGGCGCTGCATATTCCTGCGTCGCTTTTAGCCGGCGCCCTTGCAGGAGGTGCGGTAAGCGTGTTTTTAGGGGGCTTGAAAATAAGATTCGGCGCAAAAGAAGTAATAACCGGCATAATGTTAAACGAAATAATCATACTTTTTACGTCTTATCTTTGTAACGGCCCGCTAAAGGGTGAAGGCAGCGTAACTCCTCAAACGGCTAAAATCTTAGAAACCGCTAGGCTTCCCCGCCTTGTTCCCCGTTCTCAGCTTACAATTGCAATTATTATAGTTATTGTTATCGCTGTTCTTATTATGCTGCTTTTAAAATATGCGGCGCTGGGTTATGAAATGCAGGTTACTGGCTTTAACCTGAAAGCAGCTAAAACAGCAGGAATTAACGTTTCAAAGGTATATCTATTTACGTTTTTTATAAGCGGGGCAATCGCCGGGCTTTGCGGCTCCATACTCGTTTTAGGCGTAAACGGGCGGTTTGTTGAAGGTATATCGGCCGGGTACGGCTTCGGCGGCATATCGGTTGCGGCACTTGCGGCTTATAACCCTGTGGCGGTTATTTTTTCGGCGCTTATATTTGGCATACTGAAAGCCGGAGCTATGACAGTAAACCGTACTACAATGGTTCCAGTAGAGTTTGTAAGCGTAATTCAGGCTTTGGTTGTTGTGTTTGTTGCGGCGCCTAAGCTGGTTGGCCATATGTTGTCGGTTAAAAATGTCTTTAGCAAAAAAGAGAACGCCGGTGCAAAAAACACCGCTTCTGTTTAGTCAGGGGGATATAACATGTCTAATACATTATACATTGTGTTAATTTCGACCTTGCGTATGTCTATCCCCCTTATTCTGGCGACTACCGGGGCGGCTTTTTCCGTACGTGCAGGTATAAGCGAATTAGGCTGTGAGGGTATGATGATTGCCGGAGCCATATTTTCGGTTTTAGGCTCATACATAACAGGCAGTGCTTGGTTCGGGATATTTTTCGGTATTTTTTTCGGTGTTTTGTTTTCGCTTATCCATGGCAGTTTGCACATAACCTACAGAGTAAACCAAACAATAAGCGGCATGTGCGTTAATCTTTTGGCGGCGGCTGTTGCGCCCCTTATTTTACAGATTGTATGGAACGCCAAAACAATATCCAGCGCCGTTGCGTCTTTTAAAAAGCTGGATAACCCTTTATTAAGAAACATACCGCTAATCGGCAACATCCTAGCGGAGCAAAACATACTTTTTTATTTGACATTTGTTATAGTAGGCCTTTCGTGGATATTTATGTTTAAAACAAAAAATGGCCTAAGAATGCGTATGGTTGGGGAAAACCCTGTGGCCGCCGGAACGGTAGGCCTAAACACAGTCGCCTACAAATATTTCGGAACGGCTATGTGTGGCGCATTATGTGGCCTTGGTGGCGCATATTTATCCCTTGGCCAAATGAATATGTTTGTAAACGGCATGACAGCCGGCAGAGGTTATATCGCTATGGTTATTAACGCCTTCGGCCGGTTTAGCCCTATAGGCGCCGTTTTGGGCAGCTTGTTTTTCGGCTTTTTTGATGCGCTGCAAACCATATTCCAAAACGAGCGTATACCGAGCCATGTTGTTATGATGATGCCGTATATTCTGACGCTTATCGTTATATCCTTCGGCCTTCGGAATTCACGAGCGCCAGCCGGCGTAGGCAAACATCACGACGATTGATAATTTTAGGAAAGAGGCGTTTGTATGATAGGTATTATAGGCGGAACCGGTTTTTATAACGTAGATCTTTTCGGAGAAGCACAGGAGATCAATGTTGAAACTGAATACGGAGCAGTTGAGCTTTTAAAGGGCAGCTACAAGGGGCTTGATATTGTGTTTCTGCCTCGCCACGGCAAAGGGCATTCACGGCTTGCCTTTGAAATAACACACCATGCCAACCTACTTGCCTTTAAGGAGCTTGGTATAAACAGAGTTATGGCGACAGTAGCCGCCGGAGGGATTAACCCTACGTACAAAGGCGGCGACATGGTAGTTATCGACCAGTTTATTAATTTTCACACAAGGCATTTTACTTACGGCAAAATGTCGCTGGATATGACAGAGCCTTATTGCAGCCAGCTAAGAAACTTGTTTGCGGATAAAGCAAAGGAGCTTGGTTACGGAGTACACGTAGGCGGCACGTATGTTTCCGTCGACGGGCCTAGGTATGAAACAGCGGCGGAAATAAGAGCCTATAAGCTTCTTGGAGCTGATTTAGTAGGCATGACAAATGCGCCTGAAGCCACCCTTGCAAGAGAGCTTGGCCTTTGTTATATGGCCGTTTGTATGGTAACAAACATGGCGGCGGGGCTTTCTTCTGACGAGCCAGATTTAAAGGCCCATAGCTTAATTATTAAAAACAACGCCGACAAACTAACCCATGTATTATGCGAAACAGCACTTGCCATACCAAAGGATATGGGCTGCCGCTGTAAGGAATGGTATGACAGAGCGGCTAACGCCAGAAAATAGGAGGGATTTTATGAGCTTTAAAGCACCAACACACCATATAGGCGCACAACCGGGTGAATTTGCCCCTACTGTTCTTATGCCGGGGGATCCGTTAAGAGCAAAGTTTATCGCCGAGACTTATTTGGAAAATGTAAAAATGATTAATGAAATACGCTGTATGTATGCATACACAGGGGAATACAAGGGCAAGAAGGTGTCCGTTATGGCGCATGGTATCGGCGCGCCTACAATGGCCGTTCATGCCTACGAGCTTTTTAAACTTTATGACGTTCAAAGGATTATCCGCGTTGGTACTGCCGGAGGTATGGCCGAAGGGCTTAAGCTGGGTGATGTTGTTGTTGCTATGGGCGCTTGTTACAACACATGTTACCCTGAACAATACGACCTGCCTGGGACGTATTCGGCTATTGCTTCATATCCGCTTATGAAGAAGGCCATTGATTCGGCTGAAAAACTTGGGTATAGCTATACTGTCGGCAACGTTTTTTCAAACGACATATTCTATCCTGAGGAGCATAGAGACAGTACAAAGTGGCTTAAAATGGGTGTTCTTGCCGTAGAGATGGAAACAGCCGCCCTTTATACCGTAGCCGCCCGTGAAGGGCGGGAAGCTCTGGCGTTATTAACCGTATCCGACCATATTGTAACAGGCGAAAAAACAACGGCAGAGGAGCGGCAAAAAACATTTACTAAAATGATGGAAATAGCGCTGGAAGCGGCAGAATAAAAGAAAGGCGGTAAGGCACGTGAATGAATCAATTAAAAAGTTCTTTAAGCTGGGTATCGTTAGCTTTATGGCTTACCCCACCGCTTTAAGAGGCGAAGCGGAAAACATCTGCGAAATAATTAAAAAAACCGTAAAAGACGATTATTTCGACGCTATTGAAGTAACATGGATAAAAGACTCCGATAAGCGCCATGAAGCCGCTAAGCTGCTTAAAAGCTCACACCTTACTGTTTGTTACGGGGCTCAGCCACGGCTTCTAACAACGGGCCTAAACCCAAACGCTATTGACGAGGCAGACCGTATTAAGGCGGAGCAAACTCTAATAGAGGCAATCGACGAAGCGGAAGAGCTTGGGGCATCGGGCATTGCGTTTTTAGCTGGCAAATGGGAGGATGAAACAAAAAAGCTGGCTTATTCTCAATTGTTAAAAACAACAAAAAACCTTTGCACTTATGCTAAGAAGAAAAACATGACTGTTGAGCTTGAGGTTTTTGATTACGACATAGCTAAGGCGTCACTTATTGGCCCGGCGCCTCTGGCGCTTATGTTTGCACAGGATGTACGCTTAAGCTGCGAAAACTTTGGTCTTTTGGTAGATTTATCCCATATTCCTATGACAAGGGAAACGAGCCGGTTTGTTGTTCAAACGCTGCGCCCTTACATAACCCATTTCCATATAGGTAACACGGTTATAGACGACCCGGCCGCCGAAGGTTACGGCGACGAGCATCAGCGGTTTGGCTTTCCCGGCAGCAGAAACGATGTAAACGAGCTTCGTGAGTTTTTAACCGTTTTAAAAGAAGAAGGGTTTTTTAAAGCCAATGCGCCTTATGTTCTGTCTTTCGAGGTTAAGCCGTGGAAGGACGAGGATTCGGACGCTGTTGTTGCCAACGCTAAAAGAGTGCTGAACAGAGCATGGTCATTATTGGAGGGATAGCGGTGAACATAGTTATATTAGACGGATATACTCTTA
>CAZEYG010000002.1:0-22781 GCA_964516575.1 uncultured Defluviitaleaceae bacterium | reverse complement strand
CGCTAATTACTTTGTGCCCACAAATTATTGCTCCGTGTTTTTTCGGGTCATTATCGCAAAAGCATTCAAATTCAATATTATGAGAATTTAAGAAGCTTACCATATCAAGGCCTCTTTTTCCTGCACCGTAAATTATCAATTTTTTATTATTTAAAAATATAACTTCCTCCTGATTTAACAATTGCTTAAGATAAAACATTTTAATTGTACTATAGATCTATGCTTAGTGCAAGGGATTTTATGGATGAGCCTACGCCAAACACATGAAATCGTATCCAGCGCAAAAAATCCATAAAAAAACCCCTCCGACATTCCGGCAGGGGTTTTTTATAGATATTAAATAAGCATTAAACTATCAGATATTAAATGAAGGTGCTTTTCTGGCTTTGGTTGCTTGCTCAAAGGCATAAGCGGCTTTGATTAATAACGGTTCGCTAAACGGTCTGCCTACAAAGGTAACACCAAATGGCATTTTATCAGAGCTGTAACCCGCCGGCACAATTATGGACGGATAACCTGATATAGGTGAGGAGTCGGTTATGCCGGGGCATATAAGAATGTCAAGATTATTATCGTTCATAATTTTGTCTATTCCGTCGGTAGTTGCTCCTCTTTGGCAAGCAGCCTTGTCAAGTATATATTTGGGGTCTGTACAAGTACCCGATGTATTGTACTGGGCGTCTAATAATATGCTCATGCCATATTTTAACCCCTCATTAGGGTGGTCGCCGTAGTAATCAATTATATCCTTAAGGGTTCGGCATTTAAGAGCTGGATTAGTTGCCAAATAGGCGTTTAGACACATCTTAAACTCATATAAAAGCACTGATTGATCGCTTCTAAGATGCGGCAGGTCTGTTCCGTCAACCAACTCGGCGTGGCACGCAGCCATAGCTTTAAAGGCCTTTTCAGCAATCTCCTTTTGCTCATCGGAAAAATCGTCATAATAACCCCGGTTTATACCAAGCCTAAGCCCACTTAATCCGTTTATATCCAAAAAGGCAGTATAGTCCTTTGGAATATCCAGACACCAAGTAGACGGATCCTCCGGATCCTCACCGACTATTATATTAAGCAACTCAGCGGCGTCTGCAACTGTCCGTGTCATCGGCCCTGCTGTGTCTTGTGCGGTACAGATTGGTATTATGCCGTGACGGCTTACAAGCCCACGGGTAGGCTTAAGGCCTACAGTGCCGTTCATATGGGACGGCCAAATTATTGATCCGTCGGTTTCTGTGCCGATAGAAAGGGCACAAAGGTTAGCAGACATAGCAACGGCCGAACCGGAGCTGCTGCCCCAAACATCACCCTCGGGATTATATGGGTTAATAACTTGCCCCCCACGAGAGCTATAACCGTTTCTCATTGTGTAAGACATATAGTTGGCAAGCTCTGTCATATTAGTCTTACCCATGATTATAAGGCCAGCGTCGCGAAGTTTTGTTACGATAGAGGCGTCATATGGCGCAAAGTTATCGTCCAAAGCAATTGAACCCGCAGAGGTTCTCATTTTATCACGGGTGTTTATGTTGTCCTTAACAAGTATAGGTATGCCATGAAGAGGCGAACGAAGTTTACCTTTGGCACGTTCCCGATCCATCGCCTGGGCGATATAAAGCGCATCAGGGTTTAGCTCAATAACGCTGTTTAACATCGGGCCGGACTTATCAATTTTAGCAATACGCTCCATATAACCCAAAACCAATTGGTACGAAGTCGTTTCGCCGGTTTGTAACATATCTCTAATCTGGCTTACAGTTAATTCCTCAAGTTTAACCATGCTGATTATACACCGCCTTTTTTGTTTTATACTTGCCCTGTCTCCTTTAAAAAGATACCCATAAACATTATAAGAGCTTGTTTCATGGCATCCTCATCAATATCAAAGCAGTTTGTGTGCAGCGGGCTTTTAATGCCCTTTTTCTCGTTTCTTATGCCAACTCTAAAAAACGTACCGGGCACCTTTTCAAGATAGCGGGAAAAATCCTCGCCTACAGGTGTTGGGTCTATTTGGCATACTGGCAAGCCCATAAGGTTTGCTGCTTGACATACTATATCCGTTTCTTTTTCATAATTCATAACAACCGGGTAACCAAGCACAAAGTCAAATTCATAATCAGTATCATACATTGCGGCTGACGTTCGAGCAACAATTTCCAGCTTTTGCTTGATAATATTGGCAGTCTGTGAGTCGTATGTACGAACAGTACCCTCCAGCCGAACATTACTTGGGATTACGTTGTATGACGAACCTCCATGGATATTACAGACGCTTATAACCGCCATTTGCTTTGAGGATATAAATCGGCTTGTTATAGTGTTTATCTGGCTTATGGCGCTAGCTGCCGCCGATATTGTGTCTTTGGCCTCGTATGGCCGTGAGCCATGGCCGCCCTCGCCTAAAAAGTCGATATAAAAGCTGTCTGATGCGGCCATATATTTCCCTGGGCAAACGCCTATTACTCCAGTATCAAGCTCATCTGAAACATGCATCGCATAGATTTTATCAACCCCATCAAGGCAACCGTCTTTAATCATGTCGATTGCGCCTCCCGGAGGCACTTCTTCGGCGTATTGGAAAATTAAAACGGCAGTTCCGCAAACATATTCGGGGTTAGCCGCAAGAACTCTTGCAAAACTTAAGAGCACGGCTGTGTGTACGTCATGGCCGCAGGCGTGCATGACTCCGGGTTTGTTTGACTTATATGGCGTATCGGTTGAGTCCTCAATACCAAGGGCGTCGATATCGGCTCTAAAAGCGATTGTTGGCCCCGGTTTTTCACCCTTTATACGAACAACAACTCCATGTTTGCCCATACGTATATAATCTAAGCCCACCTTCTTAAGCTCTGAGCATATGTAATCGGCGGTGTCGGCTTCATCAAAGGAAAGACGTGGGTTTTGATGGAAGTGTCTTCTGAAGTTAAGGGTTTTTTGAAACTCGTCGTTTACAAGTTGTTGTATTTTAGTTATCATCGCTTTCCCTCTTAACGACCTATCGCCGAAGCAGCTAGATCATATCCATAATAAGGAAATACTCTAACTCTGCTCCAGCGATTCGGCTAATAATAATACCCCACCGATTAAAACTTGCTACGCAACTTTTAATCGGAGTCCCTAAAAGGGGCTTGCGGCGACAAAATAGTTGTAAGATTTAATTGTCGCCGCAATAATTTACCAAAGTGAATTGTTTTTCATTTCTTTAAAAAGGATATACAGAAGAAGCCCAACAGTGCCGCCCAAACCGGCCAATATTAAATACATTAGTATAACGAATACGCCTTCAGACATATATAAAGTAGGATCCATGTTGTTTCTCCTTTCTTTATTTTTTATTTGTTTTTGCTAATGGCAGCGGTCACTTGCTCGTTTAATGTAGACCATTTAAACGTTTTGTCAGGAGCAAGTTTAGTTCCTATTAAGATGATTACCATGCCAACAAAGGCTGATATTACAGGGGCTGCATATGATGATATTTGGAAATATGCAACAAGACCTAATGCTACGCTTGCAAGCATTGCAATTAAAACAGAGGTTTTGTTGCAGTATTTGTTATACATTCCAAAAGCTACAGGCCAAATAGTCGCCGCAACAGCGGAGCCTGTTAAGTATAAAACCTGGTACATGCTTGGTGGTCTGTTCCAAACGAGTATAACTGTTAAGACTGCCATTGCAACCATTGTATAACGCACATATTTAACAACTTGATCTCCTGTTGCTTCCGGGTGGAATGCGCTTTTATAAATATCCTGAACTAAAAGGTTTGCGGAAGCGGTTAAAACCGAGCTAACAGTTGACGCAAGAGCGCTATATATAATTACAAGAACAAGGATAGCGCCAGCTGGGCCAAGAAGCTTACTTACAACGATTGGGAAAACCATGTTAACCTGAGGAACTGTGTAACCGTTGGCAACAGCGATAAACGCAAGTGACCCGGCGATTATCGGAACAGTTGTCCAAATAAGACCGCTTAGTATAAAGGAGCGGAAAGCAACCTTCTCTTTTGCGGCGTAAATACGTTGCCACCAAATGTTGCTATGGAAAATCTCACCTGTTGCAAACAGGAAGTTACTGCCAAGATACATAAGACCTACGCCAGATATTAAATTCATAAGGTCAGGTTTAGCGCTCATAACCCCTGCATAAACCTCTGAAGGGCTGAACTTTACAAAAGCCATAATAGCGGTTATAAGCAAAACGCCTAATATAAGCATAGCCATTACAAAGTCTGTAGACAAAATTGCTTTAAGGCCGCCCTTTAGGGTATATATTGTACAAACGCTCATTATGATTAACATTCCATAATGATATTTAAGGCCGGATAATGCTTCTAAAAGAATGCCGCCGGCCATAGCTTGAGTCATCAAAAAGCCAACGAAATACCATGCAGATATAAGCAAAAACACTATCCAAACAGGGCGTCCAAAACGGCAGCGTATAAAGTCACCGCTTGTACAGCCGTTTGGCATAATCTTTTTAATACGTAAAGCTAAAGGTGCAAAAATACATAAGCTAAGCCCAGCTGTTGCATAACCAAAGCAAGCGACAATACCAAGGGTATACCCTTGCTCGGGAGCCGACATAGTTGTGTTGCCAGTAACCCAGGCGGCTATAAGGGTCGCTGTGCTGAGGGCAAGACCAACGTTACGCCCGGCGAACAAAAAGTCGTTTGAGTTTTTATTAATCCGTTTTGCTACAAAAAAGCCAAAAGACAGAAGCATTACTGAAATAACGCCAACTACAACCAACGCAAGCGGCGCGGATATAAAAGTTTCCATATTAAAATTACCTCCATTCTTTTAAACTTAAACTATTCCCCATCAAAAGGGTCGGTGTCCTTGTACTTTTTGCTGTTCGCCAAAATATACAGAACCGTACAGGCTGTTGTAAATACACCTAGGCAAAAGATAAAAAGCGCAACCTGATAGCTTACCATGACAACTCCTCCTTTTTTTAAGATTTAAAAGATTATTGGTACTTTTGTTGCAGTTGCTTTAGTTGTTAATCAAATTATACTATTCTCGGCCGTAATTTAACTAATATATATTAAATATATACATATATGAAATTTTATATATCTACATTGAAATAATCAGAAAATTGAGTATAATATTTATATTAACCTTAAAACAGGAGGGACTGGCGTTTGAATCTTCAACAGCTTATATATGCCGTGGAGGTATATCGCAGCGGTTCAATTTCCAAGGCAGCTCAAAATCTTTATATGGCTCAGCCAAACCTAAGTACAGCAGTTAAGGAGCTTGAAGCCGAGTTAGGCACGCCTATCTTTCGCCGAACCCCCCGTGGCATGGAGCTAACCGACGGCGGTAAGGTTTTTATGCGCCACGCCTCTGATTTAATATACCGGTTTAACAACCTATCAAATATGTATAGGGCGAAGGAGCAGCAGATGTCTACCCTTTCTTTAACAACCGCCCGCTCCTCAGAGATATGTATAAGTATGGCTCAATATATAAACTCATTGTCTGAAAAGGGGCTTTCGTTTCGTATAAAACTCAAGGAAAGCACCAACTATGAGGTTATAGACAACGTAGTATCCGGCGACGCAGATTTAGGAATAATTCGCACAAACAGCTTAGACACCCAATATTTTTTCCATCTAATCGAATATAGGGGTTTAAAATACCTGCCTCTTCCCCGGGTTCAATATTGCGTTTTAATCTCAAAGAACCACCCTCTTGCACATTTGGAGTATATTACCCAAACTATGTTAACGCCATATATTGAAATAGTACATGGCGACTATGAAATGCCTATGTATCCATTTTCTAACTATAAGTACCACCAATTTGATAATTCAGACGATAACAAAAAGGTACTGTTCGTATACGACCGGGGTAGCCTTATGGATATTTTAGCTAACGTTTATGGCAGTTATGTTTGGACAAGCACAACCCACAAAACCCTAAAAGAAACTTACGGGCTAAAGGAGGTACGTTGTGATGCGCCAACTATCGAAGGCGTTGACGCAATAATTTATGACAGCAGCCGCCCGATGACAAACGAGATGAAATCTTTTATTGATTTGCTTTTAACGAAGGCAAAAGTTATGCGGAATGAAGAGGAAACGCCATAGGTGATTTAGGGTGTGTTTACATAATCCATTTATGTGAACACACCCTGAAAAATCTGCAGACCGGTTTACGCCCTTATTAAATACGGGCGCCTGAAGTTTTATCAAACAAGTGGCATGTTTTAGGTTTAATTCCTAATGCAACTATGTCATTGCTTTTAACAGACATAACAATTCCAGGCATTAGGGCTACCATGTTTTTATTTCTAATCGTTAAATGAATAAGTGTTTCCGAGCCAAGGCGCTCCATATATCTGACTTTTGCATCTGCAATATATAGCGAATCATTGTCGTTAACCGTTAAATGTTCAGGTCTTACGCCTAGAACAAATTCTCCGGAAGATGGTATAGGCGCGTTATTATCCATGGATTTTTGCAATAACTTAAGCTCATATTCCAGCTTTGTATCCAATTCATCTAAATAGAAAAAGTTACTTCGTTTTGAAATATCAAAAAAGTTAATAGCCGGGCTGCCAACAAAACCCGCTACAAACATGTTTGACGGATACTCATAAATCTCTATAGGTGTTGCTACTTGTTGAATAATACCGTCCTGTAAAAGCACTATTCTATGAGCCATTGTCATAGCCTCTATTTGGTCGTGAGTAACCATTATTGTAGTAAGCTTAAGACTCCGCTGTATTTGTGCTATCTCAACCCTAACTGTAGCCCGCAGCTTTGCGTCAAGGTTTGATAAAGGCTCATCCATAAGAAGCAGGGACGGATTTAATACAAGCGCCCTAGCAAGGGCAACACGTTGTCTTTGCCCGCCAGACATCTGCTCTATTCTTCTGTTTTCAAAGCCGCTAAGCTGAACCTTGTTTAAAGCGTCTTTAACACGCTCATCAATCTCAGCGGCATTTACCTTCCGCATCCTTAAACCAAAAGCTACATTTTGCTTTACGTTCATATGCGGAAAAAGAGCGTAACTTTGAAATACAACACCCATATCACGTTTGTTTGTAGGTAATTTACTTATATCCTTGCCTAATAATTCAATAGCCCCTGAATCAGGCATGTTAAGCCCGCTAATAGCGTTTAGCAGAGTAGTCTTGCCACAACCTGACGGGCCAAGCAAAACGATAAATTCACCATTTAAAATATCTATGTTTATATCCTTTAAAACTGTATTTTTACCAAATGCTTTTGAAATTCCTCTTAATATCAGCGCTGCCTTATCCACATCCCGGCCCCCCTAAACATACTTAACCCAGTTAAAGAATTTTTCCATAATAAGCTGGGCAAGAATAATCACGGCAATAACAATTACGCTGCCGGCAACTACCATAGGGCTAAGCCCGGTATTTGCTTGTTGTGCATAAATCCTTACAGGATAGGTAATGTATTTTGTTCCGCAAATGAACACAGTTACAATTGTATCTGTGAAAGAAACTACAAAGCCAAAAAACGCCCCAACGATTACCCCCGGATATATAAGCGGCACTGTTATTTCAAAAAAGGTTCTTGCTTTTGAAGCGCCTAGGCTTTGCGCCGCGTTTTCAATGTCCGGCCCTATAAATGACAGGCTTGAAACTACCATCCTAACAATATAAGGCATTACTATAAGAGAATGAGCCAAAACTATAGACCAAAAGCCACCTATAACTCCCAAGTAGGATAACCATTGTAAAAGACCTATTGCCCATATTACCCTTGGAAGTGACATAGACGACATAACTAGCCAGTTGATACCGACCTTGCCTATAAAATTATAACGTTTTAGCGCCAAAGCAGTTGGTACCCCTGAAACTAACCCGATAATTACAGCATTTACAGCCACCATCAAACTTATATATATAGAGTTCCTATATTCTGTGCTTTTAATAAACTCTATAAAATGTGAAAAACCAAGCCTTTTTGGCGGAAATACTATGACCTTACCTTCTGTAAAAGCACCTACAAAAAGCATAAATATCGGAAGCAGGCAAAATATCAAAACCACGTATGCCACTGCCTTCATAGAGTTACGCTGAAACCTTTCACCCATTTCTAGAGCCTCCCTTCTTTAACATAAGAAACCCTTTTATCAATGTATACCCGCTGATTGCTATAATAAAAGGAAACAGCGAAAACGCTGAGGCAAGCGGGAAATTGATTTGGTCTATGGCTAATGTATATGCTGTTTTTGCAATATATGGTATACGCCCCTGCCCCAAAACATTAGGCGTTACAAAAGCATTTAAATTTGCCAGGAACACAAGAAAACCTCCTGCAACAGCGCCGGGGACAGTCAGGGGAACAGTTATTTCCAGGAATCTTCTGTAAAACCCTGCGCCTAGTGTTTGAGCGGCAAGGTCAACCGACGGATCAATAGAACCTATTGCGGTTACAAGAGGAAGCACCATCATAGGCATATATGCCTGAACCAAGCCAAACAATACACCTATGTCCTTGCCTAAAAACACCATTGGTTTGCTTATAAGTTTAAGGCCCATAAGGATATAATTAAACAAACCAAAGGGATACATAATAATAATCCAACCTAACGTTTGTATCATTGCGCCGCTTATCATAGGCAGCATTATAAGCGCCAGAAACAAAGCCTTCTTTAACCCAACCATACCCGAAATAAGCCATGCCAGCGGATAAGCCAAAACAATCGTTATTGCCGTAGCTATTATTGACAGCTTAAGCGTATGGGCATAGGCATTTATAAAATAACCACCTGTCCGCAAAAGAATGTCTTTATAATTAGATAACGTTAGTGTCTTATCAGGTATTAATGAGCCGGGCACAGTTGTCCAAAAGCTGCTTAAGGCCATTATCCCAACCGGGATAATAAACATAACAAGCAGTACTATAGAAGAAGCGGCAATGAGCATATAAGGAATCAAAGTTGCTTTAGGTTTTGTAGCTGTATTCAAACGCCTAACCCCCTAGCATAATTACCCCGGCGGCAAAATCAATGACATATTATTTGCCGCCGTAATACTGCAATAGACTTCCTGCTTTACCTCCAAATACTACGTCGGTTAGACAGGAAGTCTAATAATCTAATCTATTTTTCAGGCTTCCTCCCGCCTAATACTTCGGAGGTGTATTTGTCGTTTAAATCCTTTCTGTTTTGACTTGCCCATTGAGGGTCTAACGCTATAAGGTTTTTAAGCTCTTCTGGTTTATCAAGCAGCCTTTCGGAAACATCACCTGATAATACGGTTTTTGAGTTTGTTGGGCCGTTATTATATTTTTCGGCAAACTTCTGCTGAATGTTACTATCCAGCATAATCTGAATCCACGCAAGAGCAGCATCTCTGTTTTTGCTGCCGCTTACAAGAGTAATTTCGTCCATTGCCATAACAGGAGTATCGGTAAATGTAAAGGCTAAATCATCAGGAAACTCGTCTGTAATAACCTTTGCGTAACTGCTTTGGAACGGAGCCGCATCTAAAAGCCCTTGTGTCATATACTGGGTTAACTCGCTGAAATTACTTGTATAAACTATGGGCGAAAGGCCAAGCTCTGTTATTTTGCTAATGGCAGCTTCCATATCTTTCATATCCTTGCCGGCGGCTAAAGCAGCATTAACAACAAAAGCATCTGCAATAGTGTTGTTCCAAAAAGGTGTGCCTATCTTTTCGTAATGTTTGCCGTCCCATAAGTCTTTCCAAACGGGGGGATTAGGAAATACATCCTTTTTGTAAAGCAGTCCTGTTGCATTAATAGCACAGCCATACCCGCCAAAGTTTTTGGCAACCTCAATAAGGTCTGCATATGCCGGTATTTCGTCACTTGCAGCCTCAACCACACCATCTGCAACAGCCTGAGGCGCATTCATATAGTTTATGTAGGCTACGTCCATCGTTGGATTTGAACGCTCGGCATAAAGTTTTGCTACTCTGTCACCGGCGCCACCTAATAAAAATTCAACCTTGCCGCCCTTTGCTTCAAACGCTGGTAAAACATAAGCACGTAAAAATTCTTCGTAATCGCCACCCCATACGCCAACAACAATAGTCTTTCCTGTAAAATCCTTGCCGTCAAGATAGTCCTTGGTTTGTTGGGAAAGAAGCGTTAATCTTTCGTCGTCTGCAGGTTTTTCAGAGACTTCGGCAGGGGAAGATGAGGCCTTTTCACCGCCGGAAGGGGTTATTGTTTCTACAGGTTTTGGAGCACAAGCAGTTAAAGCAACAATTAATGACAATATAACTACTACTGTTATTTTTTTCATGTTTACACTCCCCTTATATAAATTATCTAATACTATACGGAATCTTAACATACAGCGCCTTTTGCTTGCAGACAATCTCACAAGGCAGACAACTCCAGCATGTTTTGCTATAACCTATTGGGTTGCCGCAATTAAGACAGCGCTTTGCTTGCTCCAAAGCCTCATTATCATCCAATTCCTTTTCCAGCAAGGTAACTATATCATTTCCTTTGTTTGCTAAACATAAACGTTCTGTTTTGGTTGCTTCTGATAAGTCAGCTTCAAAATCAGTAATCCAAGGCTTGTAACCCTCTCTGTTGTAACTTACGTCTAAGCCGTCTAAGTACAGCTTAATCGAATAAGCTGCTTTCCTGCCGTCAGCCATTGCGTTAACAGCGGAATTAATACCCTTTGTAATATCACCTCCTATAAATACTTTTTCGTTTTCTGTTTGTAGTGTAAGGTTATCGGCTAAAAGACGCCCTCCGTCCATGCCTATACATGCATTTTCAAGGAATGTATAATCGCCTTTTTGTCCTATTGCAATTATTACGTTGTCAAAACATTCCTCCTTTGTATCATCAGCATCAAAAACAGGAGAAAAATTACCGTTCTTGTCAAATACATTAAGGCAACGGACAAATTTCACATTAAGTCTTTTATCAATACATGTTATCTCTTTGATTCCCCAGCCTGTTAAAATCTTAATACCGTCTTTTTCCGCACTGTCTATACTCTCCTCAGACGCAGGAAGCTCCTTCATTAGCTCAAGGGATACCATTTTAACACTGTCCGAGCCTAAACGGACAGCCGTTTGTGCGCTGTCAACTGCTACTTCTCCGCCGCCGATAACAAGCGTACAACCATGAGTTGTTAATTTTTTCTGCTTTGCCGCTTTAAGAAAATCTATGGCATAATAAACATTGTTAAGTTTATCCTCTTCAAGCCCGAGTTTTATTGGTTTAGTTAGGCCTGTTGCTATGTAAACCGCATCAAAGGAGGATAGTATTTCCTCAAAGGTTATGTCATTTCCTACCTTTGTGTTAAGCCTGATGTCAACGCCCGCCTTTGACAGATATGCCGTTTCTTTTTCAACAACAGATACGGGCAGGCGAAATTCAGGTATTGCTGAACTAAGCATACCGCCAAGCCTATCTTCTGCTTCAAATATTGTTACCTTAAAGCCGTATTGGCGAAGCTCCCAAGCGCAATTCATGCCGGAAGGCCCGCCGCCTATTACAGCAACAGACTCTGAGCGCTCCTGTTTTATATCTATAATGGGTTCGGCGGTTACAGCTATTTTGTCATAGAGATACCTTTTTAAAGCTCTTATCGTAACACCTGAATTATCAACCTTGTTTCTATTACACTCCTTCTCGCATGGATGATTACATATGTAACCTAATATACCAACAAACGGAAGCCTTTTTCTGATTTCGGCTAAGGCCTGCTCTCCTTCCCCTCGTGTTATAAGCTGAACATAACCCTGGACGTTAAGGTTAAGGGGGCAAGAGTTAGTACATGGGGGCACCTTCAAACGTATATTATCCAATATGCAGGTTTCGGCACAGTCTCCGCAATATATACATTTTGATTTATCTACTGAAATGTTGTCAGAAAGTGTTGACAGCGGGTTAGACATACTACACCTCCATCCTTTCTACATCTTTGTATGATACGGTTACATCAAATTCATCCTTACCTTTTTCAAGAATAATATGTTTTTTGTAATCAGCATCGTTTTTTTCGGGGTAATCAGAGCGGAAATGGAACATTCCCCAACGGCTTTCTCTTCGCTCTAACGAAGCTGTTGCAGACAACAACCCGCTTGTTAGAATACTTTGAACCTCCAGAACCTTATAAACATCACCGGGTTCTCTAATACCTACCTCTTCATACAACTCACGGGAAAGCCGCTTTACTTCCTCAATAGCTCGAATCAGCTTAAATTCGTTCTTTGGCGGCGCTATATAATCAGTCATAGTTCGGCGCACCTTAGCTTCAAATTCCTGAATGCTAACACTTCCCTTTAGTGATTTTATTCTATCTATGTATTCAATAAACGCATCAATGTTTGACTCGTTAATAAAGTCATCATTGTTTAGACCTTGCCTGTATTTATAAGCGCTTTCGGCTGCATGAAGCCCCATAACCAAAGCGCCCGGCAAAAATCCGTTTACGTTAGCGACGTCCCCCGCAGCAAATAAGCCGGAAACTGTAGTTTCAGCGTTTCCGTTAACTAAAATACCTGTTAACCCATGCCCCCCGCAAAGGAACATTTCGCTGGGCCATTGCTCTACGTCATGGGTTCTAAAATCCATACCACGTCCTTCAAACCAGCGCTTTTGCATAGGGCGTTCGGTTGTAAACAAAATGTTTTCTATGGCCTTTACGTTTTCATCCGGCAGATGTTGCATTTTAACGCGGATAGGCCCTCTCCCGCTCATATGAACACGCAGCAAATTAGACATTGACATATTATTACCTTCTATTTCATTTCCAAAGGCATCTCTTACATAAGCGCCTCTAGTAAGGCAAATATGCAACCCGGCGGCGTTTGCATCTTTAACACTGTAGTCAACAATAGTAAATTCAAAACCTGTCATTTTTGCTCCGGCTTCATAAGCCATTTTATAACCTTCTCCCGTGTTGCCGGGGAAGTCAAAGGTTCCGTAAGGATAACCATTTGTTGTTTGACCAAAACGAGCAGTGCCTCCGGCTGTAAGTATTACGGACTTTGCCGAACACATTATACACTCGTTATTTCTAATATTAATACCAAAGGCACCGACTATTCTTTCACCTTTTTTTATTAACCTAACAGCCATTGTCCTGTTAAATACATGGGCTCCGCAGTCATATACACGCTGAGCTATGTTCTTTTTAATATCGGGCTCTAAAATTGCCAAACAAAACTTGCCTTTTGGCTGAAAATTAAGCACAATATAGTTTCCGTCATCGTCTTTAGGAAAGTTCATTCCCCATGACTCAAGCCTACCTACTAAATCCCATGTTTTTGAAACCCAAGCATAACATTGAGGGTCATCTACAATATCGTCATAACGCCTGTGGGCAGTGTCTAAAAACTCCTCTGCAGAGCCAACCCCAGGCACAGCAGTAACGTTCAGAGCATCCATACCTCTTGCAATAGAGCCTGAATACATAATGTCTGATTTATCAAATACTACAACCTTAGCTTCAGGGTTTAATTCCTTTGTTCTTATAGCGGCCATAGAACCGGCGGTACCTCCGCCGATAATCAGCACATCGGCGTTAATACGTTTTATTTTTTTCAACACTTTCAAATCACACCCTTCTGTTCGTTTATTCAAATAAAACATTTTTCTGTGCGGATTAAGATGTGTTACTATAAAAATGTTTATAAGTCCTATATTCGACAATAGCTTTTGGCTATCCTTCAAACATTTTGTGTGATTTGTATTTGTTTGTTTGATTATTTGTTAATAATGTTGGTATGTTTGCTTATTGTTTTTTTTTTAACATTAGTTGCAAAAACCTAAAAATTTTTATATTATTCTAATAACTAACCAAAGGGTAAGGTGTTGAAATGTCACGTACCAGAAGAAATAAAATTATTGAGATATTGTCTGTAAAGGGAAACGCTTCTGTTAATATGCTTAAGAACTCACTTGAAGTATCCGATATGACGATACGAAGAGATTTAAAGGCGCTTGAACAAAAAGGACTTATCAAACGAACGCACGGAGGCGCTTCCTTTATTGATGGAGCTAATAAAGCCGAGTTATCGTCAACAATGGGTAAGGATTATCCCCACGCCCAAGACATTATTGCCACGGAGGCGATTAGTTTTGTTCAGGATAAGGACACCATAGGGTTAGGAGCAGGTTCTGTAATTACAGCGTTTTCCAAAAAAATATCCGATTTTTCGCTGACTGTTGTAACTACTTCAATAAATGCAGCTATAAATATGCTGGAAGGTCCATCTATAGTCTATATTAGCGGCGGAAGAATTGACGCAAAGCATAGATATCTATATGGTGACGTTTCAGAGCGCGGATATGACAATTTTTATGTGGACAAGTTATTTATCACATCTGCTGGGTTAAATATGCAGGGGATGATTTCAGAATTGGAGGACAGAGAAGCTCGTATTAAACGTCTTATGATAAGAAGAGCTAAAAAAGTATATTTATTACTTGAAGCGGAGCGCTTTAATATAACGAAGTTTTATTCAGTAGCTTCAATTTGCGACATTCATTGTATTGTTACAGACATTAAACCGTCTGATGAATATATGAAGCTTTTTAGTGATTACAACATAGAAGTGGTATACGTTAAATAATCTAACACGTTAATATCAATCCCTCTGCACTCTATGTTTTAATCTATTACGATGGTAATTAAATAAGTAACCCCCTTCCCTTTCAGCGTGTATGCAGCTTGAAAGGGAAGGGGGTTAGGTTTTCTATTTAGTTTGCTTATTCATATACCCAATAGAAACCAACGGCTGCATGTTGACGGGGCATATTTTCATGCAGGAAAGGGCTTTCGAGCAGCCGCTGCTAAAGCGCTTCCTGTAGGCCTTTAATATTTGCTTCCTTTGTTCGGGGTTTGCGTTTTGGGTATAACTTAAATATGTTTCATTTACTACAGCCGGCCCAGCAAAGGTTAAGGATTCACATCCGTAGTTGGGGCAAACCTCCAAACACAACCCACATTTCAAGCATTTGGCGCTGTTGTATTGGCCTTCAAGCTCGGCCGCTTCCGGCTGCTTAAATTCTGTTACCCAAAGCTGCATTTCCTTTAACGCAGAGAATATTACGTCACGGCGTACACGTAAATCTCTCGCTATGGGGAATACCGACAGAGGCTCAAGCCTTATTGTATCGCTGGCTACATCGGCCAAAAACACCGAACACGCTAAGGCAGGTTTGCCGTTTATAACCATAGCACATGCGCCGCAGGCCTTTTGCATACAACTGCATTCCCAATCAATTAGGCGGCAGCGTTTGCCTTCGATGTCGGTTAAATCGTCGTTGTAGTTAAGATAATCCAGCAAAGCAGCGACGGTTATATTTTTTGAGCCGTCGTAACGGAAGCTTTGATTATACGGTCTTGTGTCGGGGGAGTTCTGCCGTTTAATTGTTACTAGCAAGGAACTCGCCTCCTTCCGAATCTTTAGCGTGTGTAATAGTAATGTCCCCGTTATTAAAAGCGGCAAATGAAGCGACGGCAAATTCCGCCGATCTTTCGGGATAATCTGCACGATAGTGGGAGCCTCGTGATTCTGTGCGTGACAAAGCGGACATCAATATCGCTTTCGCAAGAATGAGATTATACTTTACCATATAGTTTCGATATTTTGACAGGCTGGGATTAAAATAAAGTTTGTCAACGGCGCTAAGGTAGTAATCAATGTCGGACAAGCCGTGTTCCAGCCGCTGCCTCTCTCGTACAATACCAAGGCTGTCTTTCATTATAACGCTTATCTGATTGAGGATATAAACAGCGGGGAAGTTACTCTCCTTGCGGTTTTTTGCAAGGAATTTGTCCTCAACCCTCTGTCTGTAGAACTTAAAGTCTATAGAATCCTTAATAGTAACATTATCAGCACAATCTAATATGTCTTTAGCGGCTGTACTACCGCTATAATACGCCGCCAAAAGGGAATTGCCGCCTAAACGGTTGGCTCCGTGATACATTGATGCACACTCGCCTACAGCATACAACCCCTTGATATTAGTTTGATGTCTGGAGTTAACTGCAAGCCCACCCATAAAGAAATGCACCGACGGGGCGACAGGTATTGGCTGTTTTGTAACATCAAGCTGAATGTAGTCGGCACAACGCTCCTTAATCTCAGGTATACGTTTGTTAATGGTATCTTTACCTAAGAAAGATATGTCAAGGTAAATGTCCTTGCCGGTCATATACATTTCACGGGACACTACATCTCGTGGCATAAGATTACCCCGATTTCCGTATTTATCCTCCATAAAATATATCCGCTCGTTACCGTCCATATAAAACAGTCGTCCGCCTTCTCCACGAGCCGCTTCGGATATGAGCATACGTTTGTTAGGGGTTTCGATTGTTGTGGGATGGTACTGGATAAACTCCAGATTTTTAAGCAGAGCGCCTTGTGTGAATACAACAGCCGCCGCCGAACCGTCGCATAATGTTGAGCCTGTGGTTTTGCCAAACAACAAATTCTGACCGCCGGTTGCTAGTATTACAGCGTCTGCCTTGGCTTCGACTATCACTTCTTCGGCTTCGTCATATAACAAAACGCCGTAACAAATTCCGTTCTCGATTATGGCCGACACAAAATGGGTGTTTAAACGGCGGATTATTGCTCCTTTTGCTTCGTAGAATCTGACTCTTCGTGCCAATGCGTTAACAATCTGCTTACCGGTTGAGGCGCCGCTGAATACTGTCCGTGCCTTGGATTGCCCGCCAAATTCTCTAGTAGATATATGACCATGGTTGTCACGGGAAAAAACCACGCCCATATTTTCTAATTCAAGAATAATCTCAGGGGCTCTTGCACACATTAACCCAATGGCTTTTGGGTCGGCTATTTCACAACCTGCCATAAAGGTTTCGTCGCTATGTAGACTAATGGAATCGTCCTCCCTCGGCGCCACAGTAGCCGCATTAATTCCACCTTCCGCCATAACGGATTGGGCCCGCTCCGATTGGCATGGGGAAACCAATACTGCTAGGCCACCTCCTTGAGCTATTGAGATTGCGGCAGATAAGCCGGATATACCACTTCCTATTATTAATACAGTTTTCATCATTTAGTTATACCCTCACTATAAAATACGCTATATTACCCGCAATACTAAGCAGCAAAACCACCCCTGCAATAATCATAGCGGTAATCTGCCAAGTTAACAGCGACTTGTCATCCTTCACAATACCAAGGGATAAAAACGCTCTCGGAAGCGCAATAAAGAAATGCATACATGTGGTAATTATAAGCAACAGCTCAGTTATCATTAATGATATGGTTTTTGGCGAAAATAATAACTTGCCCTCGGCGCTGAATGTAGTGTATGCGCCGAAATGGCGGTGTATAAGAATAATAATCAACACGGCGGCAATACGCTGGGCATATGTAAGCCAGTTGATACCAAAAAATTTCAGTGTTTTGCCGTTGTTTATGTTGAGAAACAATATCAAAATAGAGATAAACGCATGTAACGAAAAAAGCCCGGCAAACATTCCCCCCAAAGGCCTAACCCACGGAAGAAACGGTATAACTTTAAGCATAATCAGCGCCATACTTACGGCATGGGTAATAAACATGGCGGATGTAATAACGGAAAGAACCGAATTAAGTTTTTTCACATAACTTCACTCCCTTAAAATACCTTTACACGGCAAATCATACACGACAGTCTATTTAATATTTTCTGCATATTTCCAAAATATCCTTTTGTAAACATATAACCCCACTGAGATTTTAATTCCTGAGGGGTTATTTATATATCTGTATTACGGCGGAAATTAGTGTTTATTCATAGATTCAAAAGGTTAAGGAATATCTGGGCTACCTCTGCTCTTGTAGCCATACCCTTCGGCACGTAGTAGTTATTCCCCCTGCCGTTAATTAAACCAAACCGACGCATATCGGTTATGGCCTCTGCCGCATAGGAGTCCAATTCATCGCTGTCGGAAAACGGCTCGTTGCCGGCCTTTTCCGGCAGGTTTAAGCCTTTTGCCTTGATGTAATTGGCAAGGATAACCGCCATTTCTTCTCTTATTGAGCTTTCCAGCCTGTTATACCCATGCCGCCGATGTTTGTATCCCAAACATAATTACCCGCCGGGATTGATGTACCTGTAATAAGCGTGCCGCTAATATCGTAGAATGTTGCGCCTGTGATGGTTGTAGCTGTGTCTAAGAGAATTCTGCCGTTAATCTGTGCGCCCGGGCTTATGTTTATAGTCGAAGTCCCACCGATGGGAGAAGTATAAAGGGCTACGCCGCCAGGGCTGTTATTTGTTAAAACAGCGTTTGAACCTAGGTTAAGGGTGGAGTCGCCATACAACCTTAGCGCTTTATAGTTTGCACCGGTGATGATGATTTTTGTGTCGAGGTTCACCACTAAGTTAGAATCAATGTCTACGGCAGCGTCTGAAAAAGAATCGTCGTAAACCGCCGTAAACATACCTGTTTTGGCCGGGCTGCTGTCGCTAAGATTGATAACCCCAGGGCCAATATCTATGAAATAACCGGAACTGGTGCTAATTGTATAACCGTTTAGGTCAAGGTTCATCGTTCTGCCATGCTCCCAAAAAGACAAGTTCCGTGTCAGAATGGTATCCGTTTGCAGACGAAGACTGTCGGTTGGCCGAAACATAGTGTTGGAAAAGGGGGGCTGCAAGTTTTCGTTAAACGTCATGCTTGCATAAAGCCCGGCAGACTGCCCATAAACAGGGTCGTCACCGTAATAAAAAGCAATGGGATAGGAGGAGCTTCCATTAATTATTCCGCCGCTTCCGTTAACCCATGTATGCTGAGAGGATACATGAACATAACCGTTTATAGTCAACGTGCCGTTGTTTATAAGGTTAATAGGGAAACGATCTCCTGTTTGCGTCGTCCCAGCAACAGACATAGAACCGTTATTGATAATTGTTCCGCCGCTTGGGTTTAGGATGTTCGTACTAAAACTGCCGCAGCTTGTATAAGAGCCGCTTACGGATGTGGAAACAGGAATGTTAAATGTTCCGTTGTTAGTAATTAAAATCTGTGGGTTTGTATACAGCGTAATAAGCCCCAGTTCAAGAGTACCGCCCGACTCCACCGTAATATTAGCGTTCAAGTCAATAAAGTTCCCATCGTCGGAAGAAATCGTGAGTTTGTTGCCGCTTTTGACTATAATCGGCGTGCTTATGGTCGTCCCAAAGCTAACACTCCCGCTGAAATGCAGAATAAGGCTTGAGCCTGTAGGCAGATCGGATAAATCCGCATCGGAGCTAAAAGTCATATTGGAGGTCGCCGTTGTAAGCAACCTAACCTCACCTCGGATTGCTTTTGCAAATGAGGCTTTAATCAAGTCGGTAGCTGCTTTGCCTATGGTTGGACTCATAAGGGGCAGGGAAACATGAGAAATTGTTGTATTGTCGGTATATTCAACGTTGGCGTAAACCGTATTGTTCGGATTGACGTTGTTAAACGAGCCGCCGCCGCTTGTATCAACCACGCCAGTACCGCCGGTTGTGCCTGTTAGACCAACACTAACGTTACCTGTGCTGCCTGTGTTAATAACGGTGTTATTAGTAACAGAGCCGTTTATATTCATTATCCCGCTGCAAGCGACAGTCCCGTTCAGCGTTAAATTAACGCCGGTTGGTATCGTCATAGAGCCGCCGCTTTGGATATAAATGCTCTGGGTGCTGGACTGAACATAACCTCTGGTTAGAGTAAGATAATTTGACACCTGTAGGCTGTTGATATTACCGCCGTAATTGTCAAGGGTAGCAGGACCTGCACTGCTTAATGTCCCGATAGTGCCCTGGTTAGTAATCTGAGCTCCTGTGGCACTGCTTAAAACATTTACGGTTGAAAAGGTTGCGCTTGTGTTATTAACGAATGAGCCTATACCATCAAGCTCAAAAGAGCCTGTAAAGGTTCCGCCGTCGTGAACATATTTGCCGTTGTTGATAAAGAAGGGCATAATAAGAGTGCCCTTGTTATAAAAGGAATTAAACCCATTGTTAATAATCTTACCTGTGCCTGTACCTGTAACTGTGCCGTTGTTGTATAATGTGCCGTTTACAGTAACCACATTAACAGCGGCGTTGATTGTTCCGTCTACAATAAGTGTTTTATCGGACAGAAGCGTAAAGGGCGCTGATAACGTAATATTCCCGCCATACGGCACGGTCACGCTTGCATATGTGTTCAAAGCGTTAATTAAGTCGGCTTCGGTTGCTCCCACGGGTAATGTATAACTAGAAGCAAACTGTGTTGATAAGCTGCCTTCTGACCTACTTGCATGTGACCCGCTGCCGGCTGAACCGCTGCTGCCTGAACCACTACTAGCTGAACCGCTGCCGCTGCCTGCATCCGTATTATCTGTACCCATAAGGTCGGCAATAGCTAACCTACCCTCATTTTCTTGCTTTTCCTTTAGCTCTAGCTTTTCAGCCTCGGTTTTCAAGGCATCGTTAAGCATACTTTGCAAGTCATTAATGTTTATACCGCTGTCGTTAAGAATCCGCTGGGCAAGCTCTTCGTCGTTAATGATTTCAACAGACGCAAAATATGGTACGTCACTTGCCGTACATTCTTTGATTTCAACCTTGCCGTCGCCGATTGCTGTATAATCTTCTATAATAAGCTGCTGCCCCGGCTCAAGGGTTAATGTTTCGTCCTTTTTGGTTGCGGGGTTTACAACTGTAAGGGTTAGTGTTCCTTCATAAAGCTGCACGTTTGTGAGGCTGCGTTTTACTGTGCCGTCGGAATTACGAATAAGGGTTACGTTTACTACACCCGACGTTCCTCGTATACCCATGGACATGTTTGATGTAAAAATGTTCATTTCCTCTTTAGGCCCAAGTTTCTCCTTTACATCAAAGAGTAACTGGCCTGCCGAAATATAAACCTCGTTTTTATCGCCGGACTTTTTGATTTCAACGGCGGTAGCTTTGTCTAACTTAACTGCCTTTTTTTCGTCAAGGGACAAAAAAGCGTAACTAACCTTGTCGGTTTTGACCTTATAACCGCTAAACAGACGCATATTTACTGAGGTTTTTACTTCTTTATCAGCGTTTGTAGTAACAGAAACTCCATTTCCATCGGTTTTAGCAAGGCGGATTGTAACCGCCTCGGCCTTATCGGCGGCAAAAGCCGGTAAGGGTAGGCTCATAACCAGCAAAATAACAAGCAGAATAGAAATCAGCTTTTTCATCTTTTACCCACCTCCATTTTAACCACGGTATTTTTAAAGCTATCGGTAACATACAACGTGTTCCCGGAAAGCCACAAACCTCGGGGCGAAACAAAAATCCCTTGGGTTTTACCTACGCCTGCTACAGTAGAAACAGTGCCGTCTTTTATTTTACGAACAAGTCCATTACCTGTATCGGCGATATAAACCGTGCCGTCGGCGGCGGTCACGATGCCAGTTGGGTTATTAAAATACGCTCTTTGCAAAACACCGTCACGATAATCACCGATGATGTTGCCTTTGTCGTCTTTGATTCCCGTATCGGCTCCGGCAAATACTTCGGTTACGCCTTCTTTTATAGTATAAATTTTATTTTCGGCGCTTGTTACATATAGTACGCCGTTATGAGATGAAACTCCTGATGGGGACGGAACTTTTGCGACTGTTGATACTGTTCCGTTAGAAGAAATGAGCCGTACGGCATCATTGCCGGTATCGGCAACATAAATATTACCGCCTTCACCAAAGCAGAACCCTTTTGGATTATTAAACTGTGCCCCTGCTTTTGCGCCGTTTTTTAACCCTTTCTTACCTGTTCCGGCAAAGTTTGAAACTGTGTTGCCTCTTATTAGGCGTATGACGTGGTTTTCTGTATCAAGGACATAAAAACCGTTTGCTATAGGCAAAATCGCCGTAGGCCGTGCAAACAAACTATCCTTCGGTGTTTTGTTGTATAAGCCGTTTAATGCCGTATCATATATGTCAAGGCCCATGATTTTCCCCGCATAAACGGAAATCGTGCCTTTATCAATTTTACGAATTAAATTGTTTTCAGTATCCGCTACATATATCACATCACCTGATATAACAACACCGGCAGGTGCATTAAAGCTGGCAAGCTGAGCGTCTCCGTCATAAACACCCTTTGCGCCGTTTCCGGCCACTGAAATTATTCTTGGCGGCGAAACAAGACCATTTTGCATGGAATCAGAGACTATTTTCAGACTCTCTGCCCAAGTGATATTGTTTTCGGCTCCAAATGAACCGTCGGGATACCCTGTAAACAGCCCTGACTTTTCACATCCGGCAACATAACCGGAAGCCCATGCTGCCACGAGGCCGCTATCAGAAAACTCCGGGCTTACATTTGCAGATAATTCAAGGGCACGCCCTAAAATCGTAGCCGCTTCCTGCCGTGTTATAGCTATGTCGGGCTGAATATATAACCTCCCGTCAACCCAAACACCCGATAAAATCCCTTCGCCATAAGCCTTAGCTATATATCCCGAAAGCGGCGCAGAAAGACTTGCAAAATCCGCGAAGGTTGAGAGAGCTTCTACTGGTTCCTGTTTACCATATAGAGCTGATACTACAAGGGATAAAAACTCTGATCTTGTAATCGGATTGTCCATGTTTGTTTCCGAGACTGTGACGAAATCGGCATTAAGAACGTCGGCTTTAGTTAGGTAAGCATAATAATCGTCTGCCCAATGAGCAGCATTAACACTAATCACACAAAACGTAACTAGCGCTGTAACCACTATAACGGCAGAAATACATCGTTTCATATTTAGCACCCCTCTGAAAATTTTATGAAGCCTACTCCTAAGCCCCTCGTATCTCCAGTCAAAAACAATCTGAGCAGTATTCAC
>CAZEYG010000001.1:4082-23828 GCA_964516575.1 uncultured Defluviitaleaceae bacterium | reverse complement strand
ACCCCTTTTATAGGGGCATCAGTTGATGTGGCGTGCTTGTTTGCCCGGCCACCATTTTAAACAGGAGGTTCTTAAATGGAAATTTCTAAAATTTTAGTTGGAAAAGGCAGTTGCGGTATTGCGGCGGGCGCCGGAAAAATTTCCGATTATTTGGCCGGTAAGCTTTCGGAAGCCGGTTTAAACGTTGAAATCGGTACAACCGGCTGCGTTGGCATGTGTTACCTTGAGCCTATTATCGACGTTATAGATAAGGACGGAAATAAAAAAACCTACGTTAAGGTTACTAACGAGGCCGTAGACCAGATTGTCAAATCTATAAAAAGCGAAGAAAACGAAGCCGATAAATATACTATGCAGCAAACAGACGCCGATATTTTAGCCGGGCAGAAGCGTATTGCCCTTAGAAACTGCGGCGTTATTAATCCGGAAATATTTGATGAATATACAGCCAGAGACGGCTACAAGGCAATCGAAAAATGCCTTAAGGAGCTGACTCCTGACGACGTTATAAACGAAATCAAGGTTTCCGGCCTTGCTGGCCGCGGCGGCGCTGGCTTCCCAACATGGTTCAAGTGGCAGGCGGCTAAAAGCTCCGAGGGCCCTAAAAAATACGCTATATGTAATGCCGACGAGGGCGACCCGGGCGCCTTCATGGACAGAGCGGTTATCGAGGGGGATCCCCATGCTCTAATTGAAGGTATGCTTATTTGTGCTTATGCTATCGGCGCCGACGAAGGTATTGTTTACGTTCGTGCGGAATATCCCCTTGCTATTGTCCGCCTTGAAAACGCTATTAACCAGGCAAAAGAAAAGGGCATTTTAGGCAAAAACATATTAGGTACAGGCTTTAACTTTGAAATGAGAATAAAAGCCGGCGCCGGTGCTTTCGTATGCGGCGAGGAAACAGCTCTTATCGCTTCATTAGAAGGCGAAAGAGGTATGCCGAGGCTTAAACCTCCGTTTCCCGCTCAAAAGGGCTACTGGCAAAAGCCAAGCAATATAAATAACGTTGAAACATACGCAAATGTCCCGTGGATTATGTTAAACGGCGGCGCTGCTTTTGCTGCTATGGGTACAGAAAACAGCAAGGGCACAAAAGTTTTCGCCCTTACAGGCAAAATCAAAAACGGCGGTCTTGTTGAAATCCCTATGGGCTCTACTATCCGCCACGTAATCTACGACATAGGTGGCGGCATTAAGGAAGATAAGGAATTCAAAGCCGTTCAAATGGGCGGCCCTTCCGGCGGATGTATTCCAACACAACTTATTGACACTATGATTGATTACAAAACCCTTGCCGCAACAGGCGCAATAATGGGCTCCGGCGGCATGGTTGTTATGGACGAAACTACCTGCATGGTTGACATGGCTCGCTTTTTCCTTGACTTTACAAGGAAGGAATCCTGCGGGAAATGTGTTCATTGCCGTGTGGGAACAAAACGTATGCTTGAAATACTCGAGCGTATAACTAGAGGTGAAGGCGAAGACGGGGATATTGAAAAGCTGTCTAATCTTGCTGTTGAAATAAAGGAAGGCTCTCTTTGCGGCCTTGGCCAAACAGCGCCAAACCCGGTTCTCACAACCCTTAAATACTTTGAAAATGAATATAAGGATCATATATACAATAAAAAATGTACGGCTCACCAGTGCACAAACCTTATTACATACTCCATTGATAAGGAAAAATGCACAGGCTGTACGCTTTGCGCAAGAAAATGCCCTGTAGCCGCCATTACCGGCAAGGTTAAGGAAGCTCACGAGTTAGACAGTGAGAAATGCACCAAATGCGGTCAGTGCAAGCAGGTATGCCGCTTTGGCGCGGTTAATGTAGAATAGGGGGAGGCTATTAAATGGCTATAATTAAATTAAACATAGACGGCCGTGAAGTTACCGGCCATGACGGTCAAACTATACTTGAAATAGCAAGAAATAACGGAATCTTTATCCCTACGCTTTGTAACGACGAGCGGGTTAAGGCAAGCGGCGCTTGCGGTATTTGTGTTGTTCAATCCGAAACAAGCCCCCGCCTTTTGCGCTCATGCTCAACAGCGGCGGCTAACGGTTTGATTATAACAACAAACTCCGAAAAGGTTAAACGCTCACGCCAAACTGCTCTTGAGCTTCTGCTTTCAGACCATATCGGCGACTGCCGTGCCCCTTGTATGAACGCTTGCCCCGGCAACACAGACTGCCAGGGTTACGTTGGGCTTATTGCAAACGGCGAGTTCGAGGAAGCCCTTAGACTTATAAAGGGTAAAATCCCGTTGCCTGCATGTATCGGCCGGGTGTGCCCTCATCCTTGCGAGGAGGCTTGCCGCCGCCAAAAGGTTGAGGAGTCTATAAGTATTGCCCAGCTTAAATATTTCGTTGCGGACATGGATCTTAAATCAAACAATGAATACATGCCCGACATCAAAGCCGCTACAGGCAAAAAGGTTGCGATTATCGGCGGCGGCCCAGGAGGTCTTTCAGCCGCATATTATTTAAGGATGGAAGGTCACGACGTTACAATCTACGACGCTATGGAAAAGATGGGTGGTATGCTTCGCTACGGTATACCCGAATACCGTCTGCCAAAGACTGTTGTTGACGCTGAGGTCAGAAACATCGAAAGTTTAGGCGTTAAGCTCATAAACAACGTTAAGGTTGGCAGAGATATTACAATCACCCATTTAAGAGACCAATACGACGCCGTTATAGTTGCAGTCGGCGCATGGAAGAGCCTTCCGCTGCGCTGCCCAGGCGAAGAGCTTGAAGGTGTTGTAGGTGGTATTGACTTCCTGCGTAAGGTTACGCTTAACCAACCGCTTCTTTTCGGGAAAAAGGTTGCAATCGTCGGCGGCGGAAACACCGCTATGGACGCTTGCCGTACGTCAGTGCGCCTTGGCGCTTCCGAGGTCTACAACATCTATCGCCGTACAAAGGCTGAAATGCCAGCGGAAGAAATTGAAATTGTAGAAGCCGAAGAAGAAGGCGTAATATTTAAGTATTTAACTAACCCGATAGAAATAATTGGCGACGAAAACGGCAAGGTTTCTAAGATTAGGTTGCAAAAAATGGAGCTTGGTGAGCCTGACGCCAGCGGCAGACGTGCGCCTGTTGCAATAGAAGGCGCCGAGGAAGTTATTGAGCTTGATACAGTTATTATAGCAATAGGCCAGGGCCTTGATGCCACAGGTCTTGAAATTGTGGAATTAACTAAGAGAAACACTATCGCCGCCGACGAAACAACCTTCAGAACAAACGTTGAAGGAGTGTTTGCAATCGGTGACGCTACAAACAAAGGCGCAAGCATAGCAATCGAAGCTATAGGTGAGGCGAAAAGAGCCGCCGCTGTTGTTGATAGCTATTTAAAAGGCTTTATTATTCCATACAGTGCGCCTTATTTAGTAACAAGTGATCCTCCGGCAGAAAAATTTGCCGACAAGAAAAAGATAGCTCGCGAGAAAATGGCTCACTTAAAGCCAACCGAAAGAAAAGACAACTTCTGCGAGGTTAACTTTGGTTATACCCAGGAGCAGGCTATGAAGGAAGCTAAACGCTGCCTTGAATGCGGCTGCGGCGACTACTTTGAATGTAAACTTATCGACTACGCTAACATGTACGATGTTAAGCCGGAAAAATATAAGGGCGAAATGCATTCTCGTCCTCTTGACACAAGTAATCCGTTCCTTTATAGAAACCCAGAGAAGTGTATACTTTGCGGCCTTTGTGTAAGAGTTTGCGACGAGGTTATGGGCAGAACAGCTTTAGGCCTTGTAGACAGAGGTTTTGACGCTATCGTTAAGCCGGAGCTTGGCCTGCCGCTTTCGCAAACCGACTGTATCTCATGCGGTCAGTGCGCTACTGTCTGCCCAACAGGAGCTATACTTGAAACACTTAAGGTTCAGAAATCTGTGCCTGTTGCCGAAAACCATACTTCAACTGTTTGCTCATATTGCAGCGTTGGCTGTAAAACAAAGGTTACTTCAAGAGGTAATATGCTTCTTCGTACGTTACCCGACACAGACTTAGACAAAAAAACAATACTTTGCGCCAAAGGCCGTTTCGGTCTTTCAGAGCTGCAAAAACAAAAACATATTACGGCGCCTCTTGCGTCTAAAGGTGATAAAGGTACGCTTACAACCGTCAGTTACGACGAGGCTCTTATGCGTGTAACCAAAAGCGCTCAGGGTATTGCCGCTGCTTACGGCAGTGATGCGATTGCAGTCGCTATATCAGATAAACTAACTAACGAAGAAATTTTTGTTATAAAAGAGTACGCTGAAAACGTTCTTAAAACAAAGAATATTACATCCTTCAACATGGGCAGAAACGGCATAAAAGACGTTCTTGGTTATGATGCTTCACCAAACACATTTGACGAACTTTTAAGCACTGAATTAATAGTGCTTATTAGTGATGACGTTAATTATACCCATACCATTGCAGGTATGAAAATCAAGCAGGCTGTGGAAGCAGGGGCTAAGCTGGTTGTCGTTAGCCGTGCCAAATCCCAGGCTGATGAATGGGCGTCCTTTAAACTGACATCATCCGAAGATCTTTCAACGCTTAAGCAAATAGCTAAAGCGCTTATTGACATGGGTAAAAAGCCGGCTAACGCAAACGGCTTTGACGAATTATGCGGTTATCTTAGCGACGTTACTGTAGAGGACGGCGCTAAGAAGGTTGCGGAAATGTATGCAAAAGCTAAAAAGGCTATGATTGTCTTTGACCAAAAGGCGCTTTCAAAGGGCGCCGCTAAGCTCATTGCAGACATAGCTGTTATTTCCGGCCATATTGGAAGCCCAAGAGACGGCATTATTTGCCTAAAGCCCAACAACAACAGCCAGGGCTTATGTGACATGGGTCTCGTTTCCGGCCACAAGATGATTACTAGCGGCATTTCCGAGGGCATTATTAAGGGACTACTCATATTTGGTGAGGATGTCCCGGAAATTGACCTTACTTCCCTTGAGTTTTTGATGGTTGCTGACTGTGTTATGACAGAAACTGCTGAAAGAGCAAATGTTGTGTTACCTCTTGCAACTTCCGCCGAATCAGCCGGAACATATACAAGCACAGACAGAAACATTCAAAAGGTGAATATTGCTATTTCTCCCCTAAACAAGATTAGCAACTGGCAGCTTATTAAAAAGCTTGCTGCTCTATCCGGTTATGTAATGGGCTATAATAGCGAAAGCGACATTTTAAGGCAAATTTCTGCAAGCATTTGCATGTATAAAGGTATTTCGGACATTGACATCACAGGTGGCGTTCACGTGCCTGTATATACTGGCCCTGTATTGTATAGAAACGGCTTTGGTTTTGAGGACAAAAAAGCACAACTTCAAATCCCTCATCATAACGTTATGTACACCCACAAGGCAAACACAAACGGCGTTTATAACGGTTTTATGAACATCTTAGAGAGTGTGAAGTAATTAGGCGTATTATAAGGTTTTGGCCTTTTAATGCTTGCCGCTTAAAAAGTGATAGGTGAACCAGTTTACTGTTTTACCATAATAACAAAACCCGAAAACATTGTTTTTCGGGTTTTTTATACTATTTTATAAGGAGGAACAAACATGGAACCGAGGATTACAGAAATAGCAGAACGAATACGGGCTCTAAGGGATATTATGGAGATTCCAGTTGCGGAAATGGCAAAATGCTGCGGTATTTCCGAAAACGAGTATATTGAGCTTGAGGGCGGAACAAAGGATTTCAGCGTAACATTTTTGATTAACTGCGCCGAAAGGTTTGGCGTTGATATGATGGAGCTTATGACAGGGGAATCACCCCATTTACAGCGCTACAGCGTTGTAAGGGCAGGGGAAGGTCTTTCGGTTACAAGACGTAAGTCCTTTAAATATGAGCATTTAGCATATTCGTTTAGCCATAAGAGCATTGAACCATTTTATGTTGAAGCGCCATATTCAGAAGAAGAGCAAGACAAACCGATTCATCTTTCTACCCACGAAGGCCACGAGATGGACTATATATTAGAAGGAACTCTAAAGGTTAGTATAGGCGGAAAAATGATGACGCTTAAAAAAGGTGACACGCTTTATTACGACTCCAGTACACCCCACGGTATGATAGCAGCAGGTGGCCAACCATGTAAGTTTTTGGCAGTTGTTATAAAAGACGTTAAGAATTCATAATCAGGAGGAATATATAATGAAGGATTTACATTTAAAATATTGCACGGAGCAATATGACGAAAGCGGAATACTATCAGCCTTTTTGGCAAACCCAACGCCTAATTTCAACTTTGCCTACGATTGCGTGGATGTTATAGCAGAAAATGAGCCGAACAGAAGGGCTATGCTTTGGTGTAGACTAGACGGCGGCGAGCGTACGTTTACTTTTGCCGATTTTAAATATTATTCGGACAAAACAGCTAATGTTTTCCGTGAAGCCGGTATAAAAAAAGGCGATGCTGTTATGCTTGTTTTAAAACGCCATTATCAGTTTTGGTTCTGTATGCTTGCTTTGAATAAAATAGGCGCTCTTGCAATCCCGGGTACAAACCTTATGACAAAAAAGGATTTTGTATACCGCTTTAATTCAGCTTATGTTAAGGCGATTGTTTGTACAGCCGACGGCGACGTTTCCGACTATGCGGAGCAGGCAGCGGAGGAATGTGAAACGCTGAAAATCAAGTTTATAGCAAAGGGACAAAAAGACGGCTGGTTGGATTTTGACAGCCTGGTAGAGAGCGCTTCGCCGGATTTTGGGCAAAGGGTTGAAACCTGTGTAGACGATATGATGCTTGGATATTTTACATCAGGTACAACAGGTTATCCTAAGCTGGTGCGTCATAATTATGCTTACCCGCTGGCGCATATTGTAACGGCAAAACATTGGCAAAACGTAGACCCGGACGGCCTTCATCTTACCCTTTCGGATACAGGCTGGGGTAAAGCCGTTTGGGGTAAGTTATACGGCCAGTGGCTTTTGGGGGCAGGTATATTCGTTTGCGATTTGGATAAGTTTGCGCCGTCGGATTTATTGCCGCTATTTGAAAAGTACAAAATAACAACCTTCTGCGCTCCGCCAACAGTGTTCCGCTTCTTTATAAAAGAAGATTTAAGTAAATTTAACCTGTCGTCGCTGAAATATGCTACAATAGCAGGTGAGGCTCTTAACCCGGAAGTGTTTTCCCAGTTTAAGAAGGCTACCGGCTTGGCGCTTATGGAGGGTTTTGGTCAGACAGAAACAACGCTGCTTACGCTTAACTCTGTTGGCATGACACCAAAACCCGGCTCAATGGGTAAACCGTCACCTCAATACGACGTTTGTATACTTAACGACGACGGCAAGGAAGCCGATAACGGCGTAGTAGGTGAGGTTTGTATACGCTTGAAAGAGGGCGATAACTACGGCCTTTTTGAAGACTATTTTGAAAACGAGGAGCTTACAAACAAAGCCCGGAACAACGGCATTTATCATACAGGAGATACAGCTTGGAAGGATGAGGACGGATACTTTTGGTACGTTGGTCGTTTGGACGATATAATAAAATCATCGGGTTACAGAATCGGTCCCTTTGAAATAGAAAGTGTACTTATGGAGCACGGCGCCGTTTTGGAGTGTGCCATAACCGGCGCACCTGACCCTGTCCGGGGGCAGGTTGTTAGGGCAACAATCGTCCTAGCGAAAGGGTACGAGCCTACGGATGAGCTTAAAAAAGAGCTTCAGGAATATGTTAAAAAACAAACAGCGCCGTATAAATACCCGAGAATCATAGATTTTGTAACCGAGCTGCCAAAAACTATAAGCGGGAAAATCCGCCGCGTGGAGATAAGAGGAAATGACAACAAATAATTTATCCAATGAGCTGAAAAACAAGCTTAAAAGGATTACGATAATTTGCGGCCATTACGGCACAGGTAAAACAAACCTTGCCATAAATATAGCCGCAAAGTTAAAAGCCTCAGGAGATAAGGTTGCCCTTGTAGATCTAGACATTGTAAACCCATACTTTATTTCAACAGACTATAAGGACACCGAGGCTCTTAGCGGCGTAAAGGTAGTTTCACCCCTTTTTGCCGGAACAAACGTTGATGTTCCGGCAATATCCCCTGAAATAATTGGGGTATTTACTGGTGACTACAATCATGTTATTATTGATGCTGGCGGCGACGACGCCGGAGCAACGGCTCTTGGAAGGTTTTCAGCTAATATAAAAAACCTTGGAGAATATTCTCTTATATATGTCATTAATAAATACCGTGCGCTTACGACAACAGCCGCAGAAGCCGCCGAGATTCTGCCCCAAATAGAGACAGCCTGCCGATTGAAGGCTACAGGTATAATAAACAATTCTCATCTTTCGGCGGCGACGGAAGCGGAGCATATTTTGGCATCCATTGATTTTGCAAATGAAACGGCGGCTTTAACCGGCCTTGAGCTTATGTATACGACAGCGCCGTTAAGGCTTGTTGAAGCTCTTGGTAATAAAGTCGAAAAGATTATGTCCTTGGAAATATTTGTAAAAGCGCCCTGGAACTAACGGGTTGTATATAATGTTTCATTAAACTAAGGAGGTTAATATGGCAAAGGTAACTGTTAATTCGGAGAAATGCAAGGGCTGCGAGCTTTGTGCTTATGCCTGCCCGCAAAAAATCATTAGCTTCGACAAAGGTGTTTTAAACAATAAAGGTTATCATCCGGCAGAGGTTTCAAGCCCGGAAAAGTGTACAGGTTGCGCTATGTGCGCTACAATGTGCCCCGATTGCGCCATTATAGTAGAAAGGTAGTGTGAAAATGTCTGAAAGAGTGTTAATGAAAGGTAACGAGGCGTTAGCAGAGGCGGCTATTATGGCTGGCTGTAAGTTGTTTTTCGGTTATCCCATTACGCCGCAAACAGAAGTAGCGGCTTATATGTCTAAACGTATGCCAAAGGTTGGCGGCGTTTATTTGCAGGCGGAGTCGGAGGTTGCGGCTATAAATATGGTGCTTGGAGCGGCTGCTACAGGCAAGCGGGTTTTAACTTCTTCCTCCAGCCCGGGTATCAGCTTAAAATCAGAAGGTATTTCTTACATAGCAGGGTCTGATTTGCCTTGCGTTATTATAAACATTCAGCGCGGCGGCCCCGGCCTTGGCGGCATTCAGCCGTCCCAGGCGGACTACTGGCAGGCCACAAAAGCCACTGGTCACGGGGACTTCCGTATGTTGGTTTTTGCGCCGTCAACTGTACAGGAAATGGTTAACCTTATGATAGAAGCCTTTGATATGGCGGATAAATACCGTATGCCGGCTATGATTCTTGCAGACGGTATGCTTGGCCAGATGATGGAGCCTGTAGAAATTAAAAAAGACGCTGATACCTTATTACCTGAAAAGGATTGGGCGCTTACAGGCCACGGCGGCAAAAGACCTCACAACGTCATAAACTCCTTGTATATTCAGGCGCAAACGCTGGAGGACATTGTCCGTGCCCGCTACGAAAAATACGCTAGGATTATCGAGACAGAACAAAAAGCCGAATTATACAAAACCGACGATGCCGACCTTATTATCGTATCCTACGGTGCTTCCGCAAGAGTAGCCACAAGCGCTGTTAACGCCGCAAGAGAAGAGGGCTTAAAGGTTGGACTTATCCGTCTTATATCTCTTTGGCCTTTCCCAACAAAAGTCATTCAGGAAGCCATACCAAACACCAAGCATTTTATGGCTCTTGAAATGAGCATGGGGCAGATGGTTGACGACGTAAGGCTTGCGGTTAACGGCGCAAAACCCGTTTCCCTTTATAGCCGTACAGGTGGCGTTATCCCCACGCCTCTTGAAGTAGTAGCGGAAATAAAAAACATATTAGGAGGCGCTAAGTAATGGCTGTTGTATTTAAGAAACCAAACGCACTTTCCGACTGCACGCTTAGCTATTGCCCTGGCTGCACCCACGGCATTATACATAGGCTTGTTGCAGAGGTTATAGACGAATTTGAAATAGAAGGCAGAACTCTTGGCGTTGCCCCTGTTGGCTGCTCTGTTTTTGCTTATGATTTCTTTAACTGTGACATGATTCAGGCGCCTCATGGCAGAGCGCCCGCTGTAGCAACCGGCATGAAACGGGCAAGGCCGGAATGTATCGTGTTTACATATCAAGGAGACGGCGACTTAGCCGCTATTGGTACGGCCGAAACAGTCCACGCCGCTTCAAGAGGCGAAAACATTACAGTTATATTCGTTAACAACGCAATATACGGCATGACCGGCGGACAAATGGCTCCTACAACATTAGCCGGGCAGGTTACTCAAACTACACCTTACGGCCGTGACGTTAAAACCGCCGGGAACCCTATCCGCATATGTGAAATGCTTGCTACGCTGGAGGGTGTGACCTTCTCTCAAAGAGTTTCTGTTGACAGCGTTAAAAACATAAACGCTACTAAAAAGGCTATTAAAAAAGCATTTAAAAATCAAATAGACGGCAAGGGGTATTCTATCGTAGAGGTGCTTTCTACCTGCCCAACAAACTGGGGTCTTACGCCTGTTGAATCTCTTGACTGGCTCAGAGAAAACATGTTCCCCTACTATCCGTTAGGTGTGTTTAAAGACAAAAGCGAGGGGGAAATATAATATGGCCAGTTATAATATGCTGTTTGCCGGCTTTGGTGGGCAAGGGATACTTTTTACAGGCAAGGTAACCGCTTATGCCGGGCTTATTGAAGGCAGCCAGGTATCTTGGCTTCCTTCTTACGGGCCGGAGATGCGCGGCGGAACCGCAAGCTGCTCCGTTTGTATTTCGGATTTGCCTATAGGTTCGCCCCAGGTTAATACCCCGGACGTACTGGTTGCTATGAACCTGCCGTCTTACCATAAATTTATTGACGCCGCTGTTAAGGACGCTGTTGTTATAATCGACAGCTCTCTTATAAACGAAAAGGTAACACGAAACGATGTTAAGGTCTTTTATGTGCCGGCTACGGAAATAGCCGAAAAGGAAGGGCTTAAGGGGCTGGCTAACGTAATCCTCCTTGGCAAGGTTCTTAAAGAAACAGGCTTTGTAGCATATGACACGCTTATTGAGGCTATCAAGAAAAGTGTTCCGCCAACTAAGGCCGCTATGGTTGAAAACAACATTAAGGCTATTGAAATCGGCATGAACAGCTAAATGATTAATAGTTTTTCTTATAATACTTGACTATCAAAATATTATTTAATATAATAGCAATAGTGTTTCGGGAGAAATATGAATTTTTGTATTACTTTGTTCTAAAAGTCCGTTTAAGGCCTATAGAACGACTAGATATTAAGGAGGTGCAGAACGTGAAAAGAACATTTCAGCCTAAAAAAAGACAACGCAGCAAAGAGCATGGATTTAGAAAAAGAATGAAAACTGCAAACGGCAGAAAGGTTTTATTAAGGCGTCGCAGAAAAGGCAGGAAACAGCTCTCGGCTTAATAGGTTATAGACTTTTTCCTATTTGCTTCGTATTTAATCATGTAAAAGCTATGGAAAAGCTGTATTTATTCTGTTGATACGGCTTAGGCAGCCCCGGCGTTTAAGACGTCGGGGCAAATACGTGCAGGCTTAGGTTATAAGCCGGAATAATTTTACCCACTATTCGCGGAGGGTTTTGCAGTTGATTGCTACCGAATCATTAAAAAAAAACTATCAGTTCAGACATGTCTATAAACGAGGAGCAAGCATTGCAAACAGGCAGCTTGTTATGTACGTTTTGCCAAACGGCAGCGGCATAAATAGGCTTGGCCTTTCTGTCAGTAAAAAGGTAGGCAAAAGTGTTATAAGAAGCCGAGTCACTAGACTTATTAAAGAAAGCTACAGGCTTATGGAGCCTGAGATTAAAAAAGGCTTTGATGTTGTTGTTATTGCGAGAAACACTACAAATGGTTTGGGTTATGACGAAATAAGCCGCTCCTTAAAACATCTATTGCGGCTTGCTAAACTGGTAGACAAGCAGGAAGTTAAGCCGTAAAAGAGGTATTATTATGATAAAATCCTTTTTGCTTGGATTATTAAAATTCTATAAGAAGTATATATCTCCTTGTCTGCCGCCGTCATGCAGATTTTACCCCACATGTTCCGAATATATGTACGAAGCAATTTGTAAGCATGGTGTTATAAAAGGTGCCTTTTTGGGTATATTACGGCTGCTTAGATGTAATATTTTGTTTCCCGGCGGCTATGATCCTGTGCCTTAGTATATATCCATCCATAAACAAGATGTGCTACCAGAAGATGTGTTACAAGAATTGGAGGAAAAGATTTGCTTAGCTATACTGTTATTAACTTTACATCGCTTTTAACAGGCATGATACAAAAACCACCAGGGAAAATAGTCGGGCCCATAACCCAGGTTTTAGGATATATTCTGAATTTTATTTTTGAGTTTGCATATTCTATTACTCCAAGCGGCATAAATACGCTGGGGCTGTCTATTATACTTCTGACCATTGTAACAAGGGCTCTTATGTTGCCCCTTGCTTTTAAGCAACAGAAGTCTATGGTAGCTACCCAAAGAATAGCCCCGGAAATGGACAAAATTAAAAAGAAATACGGCGGCTCTAAAGACCCTGAAATACAGCAAAAAATGAATCAAGAAATACAGGCTCTTTACGCCAAACATAAAATCAACCCTTTGGCAGGCTGCTTGCCGTTGTTTATTCAGCTTCCTATTTTCATAGCTCTTAGTTATATGATGCAGCAGTCATACCTTTTTATTAACAAAATCGGTATCCTTTACGAACAAATTGCAAATTTGCTTTTGAAAGTGCCTGATTATGCAACCTATGCAAACGATATTTTGCGTCCGTTGGCTTTCCCTAAAATACCTAAAAAGATGGTCATTGACCTGGCTCAGACTGTGGATTTAGAGAAAGTTTTAAACAAACTGTCTATGTCTGAATGGAGTGTTATTGCCCAAAGCGTTCCGGCTGATATTTCAGCCCAGCTAGACGTGCTTTTGCAGCAAAAACATAACATTGAACATTTTATGGGCATTAACCTTATTGATAAAGCGGGTTACGGCTTCCCGGGTATATTAATACCTATTTTGGCGGCGGCTACAACGTTTTTATCCTCCTATTTAATGAACAAGCAGACTAAATCAGCCGATGCCAGCGCTCAGGCGACTCAAAAGGTTATGTTATACGCCATGCCGCTTATGATTGGTTTTATGACTGTTGGTATGCCTTGCGGTGTTGGCCTTTACTGGATAACAACAACAGCTTTTCAGGTAGTACAGCAGATGGTTATGAACAAGTATTATTTTCCAAAGGAAAAAACAGCTGAATAGCGGCTTTTGTGTAATGCTTAAAAGTACTGGTTTACACAGTGAACTCAAAAGAGTAACTCTCAAAAGGAGGTCTTCCCATGGATAGTATTGAACGAAGCGGCAAAACGGTAGACGAAGCTGTAGAGCTGGCGATAAAAGATCTAGGCGTAACGATGGCTGATGTCGACATAACTGTCTTAGAGCAGGGCACAAAAGGTATTTTTGGAATCGGCGGTAAGGCCGCCCGTGTGCTTGTAACTAAAAAATATGACCCTCAAGCCGTTGTTAAAACCTTCCTACGCGAAGTATCGGCTTCAATGGGAATATTAATTGAAGTTGAAACAAGGCTTAACGACAACCAAATGTTTGTAGAGTTAAAGGGCGAAAAGATGGGAGTATTTATTGGAAAAAGAGGACAAACCCTTGATTCTCTTCAATACATACTTAACCTTATCGTAAACAAGGGTAAAGCGCCTTTTATTTGCATTACGCTGGATACCGAAAACTACAGAAAACGTCGGAAGGAAACCCTCGAATCATTGGCATACAACCTTGCTAAAAAGGTTAAGGCTACCAAAAAGGACGTTGTTTTGGAGCCAATGAGCCCTTACGAACGCCGGATAATCCATTCTGTTCTGCAAAACGACAGACACATAACAACTCATAGCGAAGGCCAAGAGCCTTTTAGAAATGTTGTAATTTCACCAAGATAATATGAACGTGAAATAGCCATTACCTGGGTTTTGTCCAGATAATGGCTGTTTTTAGATGTGGGCTGATATATAGTATATTGCTTCAATACTTGAAGAAAAAGGATAGTTAAAACAATTTATCATTATATCAAAAAATTGCTCCGGGCTTAAAGTGATTTCCCACTTTGTTGAATCAAGGAACAAACTATTTAGAAATCCTAAATACTCGTCGGCATCAGGTGAATAAAAATAGTCGTCATAAAAAGCAACTTTGAAATAAGAGCTTTCTCCTAGTAAGCAGTCGGTAAGACTCTTTATTTTATCTCTGGGAGGTTCCTTGCCGTCAATATCTCCACGAGTGGCAAATAGATCCGCAGAAGTATGTCCGTCACTTATTATATAATAGTAAAGCTCTCCGTCGACTTCATTAATGGTGCCTTGAAACAACAAGTCAACCGATATTCGCACATCACCATATGGATTATACACATATAAATAACCCCCGGTTTCATATTCCTCATCACTATGTACGTTGTAGATTTTCTTAACTGCACTTTCGTCAAGCCTATGCTTCGTCGCAAAATAAGCAAAAATACCCATAAGTCACCTGTTTACTTTAGAATATCCAAAACAATATCCTTCATTTGTTCTTTATCACAAACAGTTTTGTGTAGTATTTCCTTATTACGTAAGCCTTTTATCGGCTCAGGAATTTTAACGCCGCCAAGTTCTGCCACAACATCCAAAAGCTCAAAGGGCGAAACGCCATCGTACTTTTTGTCTATGGAAGTGCAGACCGATTCTGTAAACTTAAACGGGCTTGCAGTTGAAACAATTATATTTTTAGTTCTGTCTCCTGTTTTAGAGGCGTATTTTTTAAAGGCCATGTATGCAACAGACGTGTGAGTATCAATAATATATCCGTTTTCATACATTTCCTTTATACCCTGGAAGGTTTCATCTTCAGTTGCAAAGGACGGGGCAAACAGAGAGTCATCCAGCTTTAACCGATAAGAGCCGGTTTTTTGCAGCTCGGCCATTAAAGCAGAGGTTTGCTCGCTGCTTTCTGTTGTGTGATATAAAAGCCGCTCAAGGTTGCTGGAAATAAGAATGTCCATAGACGGAGAAGCCGTCAGCACAAAATCTCGGTTTTTATCATAAACCCCTGTCGTGAAAAAGTCGTAGATTACTTTGTTTTCGTTAGAAGCACAAATCAGCTTGCTGATTGGAAGACCCATGTGTTTAGCGTAATAACCTGCTAAGATGTTGCCGAAGTTGCCTGTTGGAACAGTGAAGCTAACCTCATCGCCAAGCGTAATAGACCCGCTGTTTACCATCTGGAAATAGGCGTAGAAATAGTACACTATTTGGGGCACAAGGCGACCGATATTGATAGAGTTTGCAGAAGAAAATACGAAACCCATTTCAGACATTTGCATTGCCATTTGAGCATCGGTAAAAATGTCTTTAACGGCTGTTTGCGTATCGTCAAAATTGCCGGTCACGCCGACTACATGAACGTTTTTCCCCTGACTTGTGACCATTTGCTGTTTTTGTACCGGGGACACGCCGTTTTCAGGGAAAAACACGATTATTTCTGTGCCTTCTACGTCTTTAAATCCTTCAAGCGCCGCCTTGCCGGTATCACCACTTGTTGCCGTCAGAATAACAATTTTATTTTTCTGACCGTTTTTCCTTGCGGCTGTTGTTAAAAAATAAGGCAGTATTGAAAGGGCCATGTCCTTAAACGCCAGGGTTTTCCCATGGAACAGCTCCAAAAAATAACAGCCGCCCTTTTGCACAACAGGGGTCATAACAGGGGTATCAAACTTTTCGTCATAAGCGCTTATAATGCAACTTCTAAGCTCCTCTTCGCTAAAGTCGGTTAAATACAGCTTTAGTATTTCATATGCCAAATCTTGATAACCCATTGCAGACATTTGTTCAAGGGTTTTGTCTGGTTTTGGTATAAAGGCCGGGACATAAAGGCCGCCGTCGTCGGCTAAACCTGATAAAATTGCGGCGGATGCAGAAACCTCCTTACCTTCTCCTCTTGTACTGAAATATTTCAAAGTAACCTTCTCCTTTTTAATCAAATTATTTCTTTTTGGCGTGAACGTTACGTATCGTTTTCTTTTTTGGTTTGATTGCTTTTTTTGGCTGTTGGGCAGCTTGTTTTTGGGGTCTTTTGGTTATTTGTCCTGTGCCTTTTATAAGCCGTGGAGGCACAAGGCATTTTTTATCAAAGCCAATAAGGTCTGTTCTTTCAGCCTTCTTAAGCGCTTCTAAAACAAGGCTGTGGTTTTGGGGCAGCTTATATTGAATAAGCGCCCGCTGCATTGCCTTTTCGTGGGGCGATTTTGCAACAAAGACAGGCTCCATAGTCCGTGGGTCAAGCTCGGTATAATACATACACGTTGCAAGAGTGCCCGGCGTTGGATAAAAATCCTGAACCTGCTCAGGGCTAATGCCGGTTTCGTGAATATATTCGGCCAACTCAATAGCGGCCTTTAAATCACTGCCCGGATGGCTGGACATAAAATAGGGCACTAAAAACTGCTTCATGCCAAACTTATCGTTAATAGCGTAATATTTCTTCACAAAAGTTTCGTATACGTCCTTTGACGGTTTGCCCATTTTTTTAAGCACCTTGTCGCTTATGTGCTCCGGCGCAACCTTCAACTGGCCGCTAATATGATGTTTAACAAGCTCCTTGAAAAATTCGCCGTCATTATCCGCCATTAAATAGTCATATCTTATGCCGGAACGGATAAATACCTTCTTAATCCCCGGCAGCTCTCTCAAAGCCCGAAGAAGGGTTAGGTAGTCCTTATGTTCCGCCGTAAGATTTGGGCACGGCTTTGGAAACAGGCATTGCCTATGCTTGCAGAGACCTTTTGTAAGTTGTGTTTTGCAGGAGGGCTTAGAGAAATTAGCCGTTGGGCCGCCCACGTCATGGATATAACCTTTAAACAACGGATGAGCAGTCATTTTTTTGGCTTCATCAATTACAGAGGAAAAGCTTCTAACCTGGACAACACGCCCTTGATGAAACGTTAAGGCGCAAAAGCTGCAGCAGCCAAAGCAACCCCTGTTGTTTACGATACTAAACCGCACCTCTTCAATAGCCGGGATACCGCCGTCCTTTTCATACATAGGATGATATTCCTTTGTATACGGAAGGTTAAACACATTATCCAGCTCGCTGGTTGTCAGGGGCGGCTGGGGTGGGTTTTGAACAACATAAACGTTGCCGTAATGCTCTACAAGAGGTTTTGCCGTAATTGGGTCTGTGTTTTCATACTGAAGCATGTAGCTTTCGGCATAACGCCTTTTAGACATGGAAGTCTGCTCGTAGGCCGGAAGTCCTATATAATCCGTAACACGGCTAATGTCTGGGGTTTTGTAAACCGTGCCGTTTATAAACGTCAGCTCGGATACAGGTAGGCCGCTTTGAAGAGCGTCTGCTATTTCGATAATCTGTCGTTCGCCCATGCCGTATACAAGTAGGTCTGCTTCAGAATCCAAAAGTATAGAGCGCCGAACCTTGTTGCTCCAATAATCATAATGGGAAAGCCGTCTAAGGCTTGCTTCTATACCACCGATTATTATAGGCACGTTCTTATAAAGACGACGGATGATAGCGCTGTATACGATTGTTGCTCTGTCGGGGCGTTTTCCGGCTTTGCCGCCGGGGCTATATAAGTCTTTTGTCCGTTTCTTTTTTGCTACGGTATAGTGATTGACCATAGAATCTATGTTTCCGCCGGTCACTAAAAAGCCAAGCCGTGGTTTATTAAAGACAGCAAAGCTGTTTTTGTCGTTTATATCCGGCTGGGTTATTACACCAACGCTGTAGCCGTTTTGCACAAGAAGCCGGCCGATGATTGCCGCCCCAAAGGACGGATGGTCAACGTAAGCGTCACCTGTTATAAGGACAAAATCCGGCTGCTTTATGCCGTTCTGTTCAAGTTGGGTTTGGGTGACAGGCAAAAATTTATCATGTGTTTTGTTATATTCTATCATTTTATCACCAGGTTTTTACTTTCTATTTTTCAAGTCTATTGTACAAGCCAGCTTTTTGAATATTTGTTTTTTATTAAGCCGTTGTTTATTTTCCCGAAACCGGCCGGGTATCCATCTATGCAAACAAGGCAGTAACCGTCCATTGTTTCAACACCTTCCGGGTAAAGGCTTTCGCCCCTAAAATATTTTTCGGCGCTTTCGCTTCCGGCTTTAAGGTTTATTATGTTTTTAAAATCATCTGCCGAAAGAGCCATAGCCAAATGTTGGGACGGCGTAAATCTTTCTTTTTTTATGTCGCCCACATGAAAGCCGCTTTTTACAACCCGTAATCCGTCAAGGGCAGGTAAACCTTCGGGCGTAATAAACAAAGAATCGTGGTGCAAAAGGAAGTTACCATTAAAAGCCTTAGTTAAATATTTATCGCAAAAGTCATAGAAGCAATTAATACCACTAGCAGGCTTAAAAGGGGCCAACCTGATATTTGAGGTTTGCCCGGAAATTCGCTCCAAGTATGCAACAAAATGACCTTCTCCATCCTGCCTATGAGGAAATATTCTGCCGCATTCAGAAAGCCCGACGCCCGGTGATAAACCGAGGTTTTTGTGGTTTATGTGTAAAAGGCGGAAGTCGGGGCGGGAATTTAAAAATCGCTCTATAACTTTTTCATTTTCCTCTACAGAGAATGTACAAGTAGAATAAACCATTTTACCGTTTTCCGCAAGCATTTCTGCCGCATACCCAAGTATTTCAAGCTGTATAGCGCTGTAGCGGGTTGATTCGTCTCGACTCCAGCCGTTAACGGAAGCCGGGTTTCGCCTGAACATACCTTCCCCGGAGCAGGGGACATCTACAAGAATCTTATCAAAAAAGGCAGGGAATCTGCCGGATAGCTTTTCCGGGGTTTCGCTTAGAATGGCAGCATTTGTTACGCCGAAAAGCTCTAGGTTTCGGCTAAGGGAAGCCGTTCGTGACCGGCTGATGTCGTTTGCAACAAGAAGCCCTTGCCCCATCAGTTTTTCGGCTAGTCTTGTAGCCTTGCCGCCAGGGGCGGCGCACAAATCAAGAACCCTGTCCCCGGGGAGAACGTCCAGTATTTCAGCCGGAAGCATTGCACTCGGCTCTTGAATATAATAAAGGCCGGCGTTATAGTAATGGCTTTTAGCCGGGCGCATAACCTCGTCATAATAGAATCCGTTTTCCGCCCAGCTAACAGGCCGGACGTTAAATGGCAAAATATCCGCCAACTTATCCGCCGTGATTTTCAGGTTATTTGCCCGAAGCCCAAATAAGGGTGGGTTATCATAGCTTTGAATAAAGATTTCGTATTCGTTTTTAAGAAGAGCTTTCATTCGTTCCTTAAAGTCAGTTGGTAAAATCATAATAAACACACCCTAGTTAGTTTCAATATAAACAGTGCTGCCTCCTTCGTTTTCGGCGGCAGCCGATACTATAAGCTTTATAGGAATTCGTTCTTTAAGCATATCAATATGGCTTATAACGCCGACAGTTAGGTTGCTTTTTCTAAGGCCTTCAAGGCAACTTATGACAGTATCCAGTCGGACAGTATCCAAAGCACCAAAACCTTCGTCCAAAAAGAAAAACTCCAGCGGCGCATTGTTCTTAAGCTGAATTTTAGAGGAAAGCGAAAGAGCAAGGCACAAGGATGTCATAAAAACTTCACCGCCTGAAAGTGTTTTAGGGGAACGAAACCTGCCGCCGTCCATGCCGTCTGAAATCATAAAATCCGTATCATCAAGGGCAATTGTGTACCTGCCGCTTGTCATTTCTCTAAGCCGCTCAG
>CAZEYG010000001.1:0-4072 GCA_964516575.1 uncultured Defluviitaleaceae bacterium | reverse complement strand
TCAGAGGCTTCCTTTATTATATAACTCAAATGTCTTTCGGATATAAACTCTACAAACCTGTTACCCTTCATCAGCTTTATAAGCTCGTCGAAAAGGCCGCTCTGACGCTCATATTTTTTAAGCTCTATGGTAAGAATTTTGGCTTCATCCAGCTTTTGGGTTATTTCTTCTATTTCCTTTTCAAGAATAGCAGTGGATTTTGTTTTTTCTTCTATTACGGCTCCAAGCCGTTCTATTTCCTTAATAAGCGCTTCTATTTGGCTTTTATCTGCGTTTTGTATATCATTATAAGCGGATAATTGCTCCTTTAGCCGTGAAACAGCAACGGCTGTTTCCGTAACATCTTCGGCATACTTGTTTGTTTCGGCTTGAATTAAGGCCTTTTGGCTGCTGCTAAGCACATCACAAAAGGCATCCTCCGGCTTTAAATAACCTAATTCTAATGACAAGGAGTTAAGCTCCTGCTCTGCTTCTAAAAGAGAAGCATTAAGCCCTTCGCTTTGAGCTTGAAGCCGTGAGGTAAGCTGGCGGCTTTCGTCCCGCTTTGATTGAATGGCTATAAGCTCGGCTTCAAGACGACTTGCGTTTTCGTCCAGCCGGTTAAGAGCCTGCCTCATAATCTGTAAATAATCCGTAAGGGGCTTGCCTTCAGTCTTTTGGGATATTTGTTTATCAAGCTCGGTTATGGCTGCCTTTTTTTCTTGGCCCATAACAGTTATGTCTTGAATTGTAGTCTTTAACTGCTCAAGCTCAAGGTTTTCAGCGGTTATACCGGCTTCAATGGCCTGGAAAGAGGTTTTTAGCTGCTGTTCCTCTGCCGTAAGCCGTTGGATGGCAACATCCTTTTCGTTAACGTCCTTTTGCAGCTTGTTTATTGTATCTTCGTTTAGTTGATTAAGACTAAGCTCCGCCGAAATCTTATTTATCTTTAGCTTAGCGGCTTCAAATTCCTTTGTTACGTCAAATAGCTCCTTTTCGGCAAAGGTTAACTGTTCACCAAAGCTGTTTAATCGTTCTTCACAAGACACCTTTTTAAGAGCAACTTCCGAAAGCTCTTTGGTTATTTGCTCCAGCTTTTCCGTAAGACTTGACTTGTTTACTTCAAGCTCCGAAATGTTGCTGGCCCATGGCGTCTTGGCAGGAGACGGATGATTCGTTGAGCCGCAAACAGGGCATGGTACGCCGGCTTCCAGCGCCTTTGCCAGCGGGGCGGCGGCTGATTGAAGGGCAAGGTTTGTTAGCTTTGATGATACATCATCAAGGTCGTGCTTAACCTTCGGCAGTTGGCATTCCAGAGCCTCCATTAACCTAGTATTTTCTTCAAGGATACTCTTTTGCTCATTAATACGCCGCTCCAGCTCTTTCTTTTGAGCGGTTAGGCTTGAGGATATTTTTTCTGACCGGGAAAAGTCCTGCCAAACAATTAAAATATTTTGTACGGTTTGTCTATATTCAGGCGTTACAGAGGCGTTTGATTTTTCGGCTGCAACTTGGTCAAGCCTTTTTGTCAGCCGGATTTTTTCGGCTTCCAGCCTAGTTACCACCTGTTCCTTTTCCGTTTGCTTGGTTTTATATATTTCGTATAACCTCAACAGCTTTTGACGTTCGTCATTTAAAAGATCAAGCTGGCTGTTTAAAACCAGCGCATCCTCCAGCTCGTATATTTTTTTGGATATAACAGGGTATTGCTCCTGCTTTTCTGTAAGAGCCAGACGGTAACATTCTTTAGATTTTTCTTCAGCAGCGGCAAGCTCTTTGGAAACATTAACGGCGTTTTCGTATCCTGACTTAACATCTGCCGTTTGTTGCCTTAAGACTTCCCGTTTATTAAACAAGGGAATAATCCGTTCGGCGTTTTGAGCGGCTAAGAGTTTTTTTTTGTTTTGCTCGTCTTTCTCAGCTCTATTAAACAAGGTTTTTTGCTTTACCGTTAAGCTGTCCAGCTCGTCAGCCAGCCGAAAATATTCAGCCATCCGGTTTCTTTTTTCGGTTTGGCCGGTCAACAGAGCTTTTGCTTCAAGGAGTGAATGTGTATCCGATTTTAAAAGGTTGATTTTATCGTTTAATAAATCCTTTGTAATATGGCCGCTGCTGGCAAGAAGATTGGAATAATAAAGGATCTTGTTTTGATTTTCTAAAGCCTCGGCTTTTATGCAGCGGTTTAACGTCTCACCATAACGCTCTAGGTTAAAAAGCCGTTCCAGCATATTACGGCGGTTTACATTTTCAAGAAGCAGAAAATCACTGAATTTCCCTTGGGGTAAGATTACAGCCCGGGAAAAATCGTCGTATGTAAGGCCAATAAGGGCTATTGCTTCTTTGGTAGCTGTTTTTTCTTTGTCGGCTAGAACCTGAATATCGTCGCCGTCCTTTTTATAAAGCCGTGCAAAAACGTTTTTTATATCCTTGCCATTTTTCTCGTATTTATAGCTGCGCTCGGCCACATAGATTTTGTTTTTAAGAGAAAATTCCAAATATACGTACATTTGGCCGGTCTGGCTGTTTATAAACTGTCTGCCTTGTGCCTTTGGGTATCTTGCCATTTCCCCGTAAAGCGCCATTGTTATGGCGTCGATAACTGTTGACTTGCCGCTTCCTGTTGCGCCGAAAATACCGAAAAGCCCTACGGACGTAAGGCTCTTAAAATCTATGGTTTGCTCCTCTTGAAAGCTATTTAGTCCTTTTATTTTCAATACAAGTGGTTTCATTATGCTAACACCTATTCTTCGCCGCACATAACCCAAAGCCGTAAAAACATAGCTTTAAGCTCGTCGGAAGGTTCTAACGCCCGCTCTTTGATATAGAAATCGGTGAATTCCTCTAAAGCAGAACGTTCTGACTGTTCGTAAGGAATGGTTTTCGGGTCGTTGGTTATAACAGGATAAATGTCTAAAATATCGGGTTTTATAGAACGCAGCTCTTTTATTTCGGCTTGGGTTATGTGCCTTGTAGTATATATTTCAAGATAAGCCCAAACGTTTTCGTCCTTACGCTCCATGCATTTTATAATAGCCTCCTCAGGCCCGTTAAACTTCCATATTTCAACAGGCTTATAACAGGTAAGCTCTTTTTTTGTAACCAGTGCTTTCGGCTCAGTATGGGCTTTGCCGGGGTTCACGTCGATTATGCAGACACATTTTTTATGACCTATCTCACTTTTGCCGTACTGCATCGGTGAACCGGAATAGTATGCCTGATGGTTGGACAGATAAAGGTTAATCCTTTGAGGCCTGTGAAGATGCCCCATTGCTATGTATGCGGCGCTTTTGGGTAGATTATCGGTGTTTACGGCGAAAATGCCCCCAAGGGTTATGTCGCGTTCGCCGGCGGATGTTTCCCCACCTGTCACATAAAAGTGTCCGACGGCAAGGTTTATAGTATCGTCCCGGTATTTATCTTCATTAGCCGCAAACATTTGACCAATCTTATCCGAATAACTTTTTTGAATTTCCTTTTCGTCGTGACTTTCGGAAAGTATTTCGTTAAGCCGTCTTTCGCCGGCATAGGGCGCCGTCAGAATAACAACGGTTTCTCCGTTTAAATAAAGGGTAACAAAACCTTCCCCTGAATCTATTACGGAATAATGCTCGTATGTGCCGGTTGGGATTATTGTTTGCCTTGTGCCGATAAGGATAATACCAAGCTCCCATGCCAGAGGGCTTGGCGCTACAAGCCGCTCGGGGCTGTCGTGGTTTCCGGCAATAATGATTATCGGGCGCTTGCCTCCGTCAGTCAGCCGGTGGACAGAGCGGTAAAAAAGCTGTTCTGCCATAGACGGCGGGTTGGCAGTATCGTAAACATCCCCGGCTACAATAATAAGCTCAATATTTTCGCTTTGGCATATTTCCGTAAGCTCGTCCATAAACATGCGCTGCTCATCAAGGCGTGAATAACCTTCTATACTTCTGCCAAGATGCCAGTCCGACGTATGCAGTATTCTCATAAATATACCTATAACAAGCTGTCCATAACGGCTTCTGCTTCTCTCATACCTAAAATCGTCTGCTCAATAACGTACTTTAAGTCCATACCAAGCATTTCACAACCCTTTTCAATAATTGACCTATCAACT